>NZ_CP117982.1:2373301-2673301 GCF_030708075.1 Candidatus Epulonipiscium viviparus
CCTGCACCTAAAAATGCACCTAAAAATGTGTCCGGTGCTCCACCTAGCAATACATTGTGTTCTTTGGCAAGTCTCATAAGCTCGACACCTTCTTCGAGAGACGCACCTAAAGGTTTTTCGCTATATACGTGTTTTCCAGCTTTAATTGCACAAGCCGCGACATCAAAATGCTCATAAGGTCTTGTTAAATTTAACACTATATCAACTTCTGGATCAGCAACAACTTCATTCACATCTTTATAAATTTTCGGTATATTATATTCTTCACTAGCCTTTTGTGCTCGTTCTGGTATCAAATCGCAAACGCCTGTAAATTCTAAGTTATTAAATACATTCGTAATATTTTTTAAATAAATTCCACTTATTGCTCCACAACCTACTAATGCTACCTTTTGCATAATAACCTCCAATTAGAACATTTTTTTATCACTTTCAAATTTTTTAGTGTCTAGATTATTTTCCACTGTATATGCTTTACCTTCGGCAGCCCAAAGCATACCACGCTTCATAATTTCTTGAGAAGATGGGTGTTTATCAAAGACACTATCATTATGACCTAGCGAAGTGTAGAAAATTCGACCATTCCCCCACATTTTCGTCCATGCAACAGGCATATCAATTGGTTTATTTGATATGTGATAAAACGGAATATCCGGATGCGGAAAACGTGTCGTTGCCAAAACTTCTATTGCTGGATCAACATGTAAATAATATTGTTCACTAACAACAGGAAAATCGCTAATTCCTTCAGTAATGGGGTTAGAATACGAAGATATATTTACCATATACTCGGTTTTGCCACCACCTGGATGAGAAACCCAATTAGCACCTGTAATAAACTGCCATAGCACAGAATTTCTAAACGCATCACACATTCCGCCATGGCAACCTGCCATACCCACTCCAGACCCAACTGCTTTTGAAACATTTTGTCCTCTAGGACCTGATAATTCGCTCATTGTTACACATGGTATAATCAAATCTAGTTCTTTCAACTTCTCTAAATCATCAAATGATTCTAGTGTATTAGATATTTCAACTTCAAAACCTTCAGTACGTAAAATTCCAGCAAAACGATTGGCAACAAGTTCTGGTTCATGACCATCCCAACCGCCCCAAACAATTAATGCTTTCTTCATATTACACCACCTACACAATATAGTTGTCTATTCGACTGGTTAATTTTACCATTAACAACATTAAAAGTAAAGGTCTTTTTAAAATATGTATAAAAAAAAGCCTTGAAATTTTTCAAGACTCTCCATTTTTTTATAATTAAATATTCAAAATAAAACAGTATCAAGCCAAACTTCGATTGTTTTCCTTAGAAAGGAGGTGATCCAGCCGCACCTTCCGATACGGCTACCTTGTTACGACTTCACCCCAGTCATTGATTTTGCCTTAGGCAGCTCCCTCCTTGCGGTTAGGTCACTGACGTTGGGCCCCCTCAACTTCCATGGTGTGACGGGCGGTGTGTACAAGACCCGGGAACGTATTCACCGCGACATTCTGATTCGCGATTACTAGCGATTCCAACTTCATGTGGTCGAGTTGCAGACCACAATCCGAACTGGGACTGCTTTTTTGGGGTTTGCTTCACGTTACCGCTGTATGCTTCCCTTTTGTAGCAGCCATTGTAAGCGTACATTGATTGTGTAAGTTCCTGTGCTAACTGCAGTTGGAGTGCTAATTTCAAAAGGGATAGCGTCTTCGAAGACACCAATTTTGTTGACTCCATTTTCGCTTATATAGGTTATTAAAATTTCAACAAATCCTTCGATTGTTAATATGCTTCCGTCCAATACTTTGTCTTCTACCTTAACTTTCATTTCGGTTGTGAATATTTTGTTATTTTCTGGGCTTAAACCTTCGGCATTTAAATTTACTTTTTTGGAAGCAATGGTGATGTCTTTAAAAATTAGATTTTGATATGTCTCGTTGTTGCTACTAATATTGACCTTTTTGCCAGGACAATATATGTCATCAATAATCTCAGTCTTTTCATTATTATAAGTCGTATACTTGGCAGTCAAAATATATTCTGTTTCAATCATTCTGTCTTCGCCATCGTAGTCTGGACTGATTTGTGGATCGTATGTCGGAACGATATCTAGCTCACAGGTAATATAGGCTTCGTTTTCATCACGAGCCAAATCTATCTTTACATCGTTAACAGGAATTTTATGGGTAACTACTTCTAGAGTCTTCTCGTCTTCGGCTGATTTATATAATGTAGAGACTTCTATTTTGCAACTAAATTCTATCTCGTCGTCAGTTCTTTTAATCTGCTCTTCTATAATATCGGCTGTTTGCTTTAGTATTTCACCAAGTACAGGCTTATTTTGAGGAATTTGAAGATTTTCTTTAATAATTCTTTTCTCCTCTTTATAAGGCATCATTGTAATTATGTTTACCTCTTTAGCCTTTTTTTGTACGTTGTCGTCTGTTTTAATGTCTTCTACTATAGAAACTTCCTTCGTGCTAGTCATAACTGCATCAAGAGCGATAATCACTTTAACGTTGATTTTACGTTCATTTAGTAGATTGAAGTGTATGTTTTCTATATCGAAATGAAAATCGACACGGTCGCTAGGTTCTAAGCCTTCGACAATCATAAAATCTTCAAGAGGAATGGTTCCACTCATTTTTACAATTGAAGCGTCCTCTCCCTCTGGAACATAAAGAATGGTGACGTCAACTTGACCCTGATATACAATTCGATTGGCTTGTATATCGATTTGATCAATCCTGATTTTGCCATCTAACAAAAGGATTTTATGCACATCTGATTTACCGTCAGGCACTATTAAGTCTTTCTCTTTAACTGTTTGTGAATTAGCGCTGTGGGTATCTTGTGTGATATCCATCCATTTTTTTATTAAATCCACCGCCATTTGTTTTCCTCCTCAAAATTTAAAAATTGTATGCTTGTATTTAACAAAATTGTGCTAATACATATATATTCACATTAACAATTTTTATGCCCAATAAAAGTTTAGGTAATAATCTTGTGGATTCGGCTCTATCTTATAAGCAAACCTCCTATCTATCTCTTATCTATAAAATTGCTTGGATTGTTTGGGCAAGTAGCTTATAATCTCATTATTATTATCCTCCTATCTATAAAATTGTTTGGGTAAGTAGCTTATAATCTCATTATTATTATCCTCCTATCTATAAAATTGTTTGGGTAAGTAACTTATAATCTCGTTGGTATCCTCCTTATATCTATAAAATTGTTTGGGTAATTGGCTTATAATCTCAATGGTATCCTCCTCCTATTTATAAAATTGTTTGGGTAATTGGCTTATAATCTCAATGGTATCCTCCTCCTATTTATAAAATTGTGTGGGTAACTGGTTTATAATCTCAATGGTATCCTCCTCCTATCTATAAAATTGTTGAATTATTTGGGTAAGGTAAAATTGCTTATAATATCACGCTCCTTGTTATTTATTATGTAAATATGGGGCCGCCGTCGCGGCTTTTGCCTAGGACTTCATACCCACCCACACCACCCTGTGTAATTGTATATTTAATTGCCTCTGTTACATCTAATACCTTATAAAAAGGACAATATGCAATTCGTTCGACAATAAATACAGGATCTAGTGCATGGATTAATACTCGATTTGGTGAAGCTGCAAAATCAGCTCCAGCTAATAATAATTCCTCAAAATAGGATTGGCAAGCACCTGCGAAGATAACTAATTGATCACTGGTGGGTCGTATCTTTCTGGCTTCTTTTGTTGACTCGATATAATATTTCGAGTTTTTGTAATTTTCTAGCTCATTTGTTTTTCCCCCCTTTTGCAAAGAGTCATGACCCGTCAGAACCAAAATGTCAGGATTATGTTTCTCGATTAGTTCTTTGACTTTTCGAGGCTGGACGGTTTCTGCAACGTTCTCACCTACTGCTGTTATTCCTAAAGTCTCATAATAATTTAGGCAGACATTTAGATAAAAGGCATCACCGTCGATGTGCAAAACTTTGCCTATTTTTCGCATTCGTGTTGTATCTAACTGCTTATGTTCCTCTTGAACTTTAGATACATTGGCATCAATTAAATCCATAGTGTCACGCTCATTAGGTATACTACGTAGTCCGCTGGCTGGTACTAGATCTCTAATATCAGCATCTGCAAGTATTCTATATGTCACGCCCTTAAGGACTGCAACATGTTGTCGAGTAATGTAGTCGATTTTGAATAAGATATCTTTTGAATAAGATTGTCTAAGAACATAATCACCTACTGTTAGCATTTTAATTCACTCCTCAAACTTACCTATCATATTATAATGTTTATTAAGTTTAGGGGTTGTTTTATACATACTTTAGAAATAAATAGGTCTAATAGCTCGAGTATGCATTTGGCATCTATTATTTTATTATTTTATCTATTGCCGTATCTATTTCTATTATATATGTCTCGTGTACTACCTCACTTATAACAAGTGGAATTTCTCAACGTGTATGCTTGGTTTTCGTCGCATACTTTAAAATTAGGGATCAGTAATATGTAGCATTCTATATATATGCATTTGTTTTGCGCCAACCGCGATAGTCTTCTAGATAAACTAGATTAGAGAAAATAGATGGTTCTCGTATCTTGTTTTTACGCTGTATGTGCGGACCTCCGATTCGCAATCGAAACTTTGAAGTCTCCTGAGATCGCAATTTTTCACGATGCGTGAGGCTAGCTAATTTTTCGCCTAGATGGAATAATTTGCCTTTTGTTGTGACTTTCTCTTCGGACTCCAAAACATTTGTATGCTTGTCCATATCTTTTTCAAATTGTTCAAGACGAGCTTGTTCAATTTCGTTTTGAAGTATGGCTTGTGCGATATCTCTTAGCACAGGAAGTTGTTTGGTACTCTTATTTGTCTCTTTAATCTTATCTCCCGTATCGTCATTAAATGATGAAGACTTTTTGATCGTATCTCCTGTATCTCTTTAATCTTATCTCCCGTATCGTCATTAAATGATGAAGACTTTTTGATCGTATCTCCTGTATCATCATTAAACAGTGCAGTCTCTTTGATCGTATCTCCTGTATCGTCATTAAATAGTGCAGACTCTTTGATCGTATCTCCTGTATCATCATTAAGTAATAAAGTCTCTTTGATCGTATCTCCTGTATCGTCATTAAATAGTGCAGACTCTTTGATCGTATCTCTTGTATCATCATTAAGTAATAAAGTCTCTTTGATCGCATCTCCCGTATCATCATTAAGTAATAAAGTCTCTTTGATCGCATCTCCCGTATCATCATTAAGTAATAAAGACTCTTTGATCGTATCTCCTGTATCATCATTAAGTAATAAAGACTCTTTGATCGTATCTATGGTACTTAATTTTTTGATAGTATCTTGAGTTATTCTATTTTTTTCACTATTATTAATAATACTTATAATGGTATCAGTTGGTTCAATTTTTTTGACATCGATAGTAATTTTACTAAATTGGATTGTTAGATTATTGTTATTTAAGAGATCAAGTACACTACTTTCAAAAATAGCTTCTTGTTCGTCTAATGAAACCGATTTTGGCTCTGTTGCTGCAGGTGTATTCATTGCTGTTTGGTATTCCAATAATTGACAATTCACAACCTTCTCTATATATGGATTCTTTTTAACCTTGATTTTAGATATAAATTCTGGTAGGAAAGCAGATGCTAAGAAAAGCTCAGCCGCTCCCGTATTTGCGGGATTGTTAGATAACTCATTATTGAATAATTCCGTAAAATCGTTGCTTGGATACTCCGCACTCAGCTTAGTATTAAAATACCTATATGTTTTAGCGCGACTAGTATTAAATCTCTCTAATAAAGCTAGAAAACCTATGTTCTTTTTCATGATAATTCATCTCCTTTTATTAGTTATTATTTTATTATTTTAGTAGTAGTTACAAAGACTGACTGGTGTTGTAGCGATGCAAATGCTCTATTATATAGTAGAGTTGCAGTTGCAAAGACTTACTGGTGTTGTAGCGATGCAAAAGCCTTATTATATAGTAAAGTAGCAGTTGCAAAGACTTACTGGTGTTGTAGCGATGCAAAGTCTTTATTATATAGTAGAGTAGTTGCAAAGACTTACTGATGGTGTAGCGATGCAAAGGCCTTATTATATAATAGTAGAGTAGCAGTTGCAAAGACTTACTGGTGTTGTAGCGATGCAAAGGCCTTATTATATAATAGTAGAGTAGCAGTTGCAAAGACTGACTGGTGTTGTAGCGATGCAAAAGCTTTATTATATAGTAGAGTAGCAGTTACAAAGACTGACTGGTGTTGTAGCGATGCAAAATCTTTATTATATAGTAGAGCTATAGTTGCAAAGACTTACTGGTGTTGTAGCGATGCAAAGTCTTTATTATATAGTAGAGCAATAGCAGTTGCAAAGACTTACTGGTGTTGTAGCGATGCAAAGTCTTTATTATATAGTAGAGTAGCAGTTGCAAAGACTTACTGGTGTTGTATCGATGCAAAAGCCTTATTATATAGTAGTAGAGTAGCAGTTGCAAAGACTTACTGGTGTTGTAGCGATGCAAAAGCCTTATTATATAGTAAAGTAGCAGTTGCAAAGACTTACTGGTGTTGTAGCGATGCAAAGCCTTATTATATATATATATAGAGTAGCAGTTGCAAAGACTTACTGGTGTTGTAGCGATGCAAAAGCCTTATTATATAGTAAAGTAGCAGTTGCAAAGACTTACTGATGTTGTAGCGATGCAAAAGCCTTATTATATAGTAAAGTAGCAGTTGCAAAGACTTACTGGTGTTGTATCGATGCAAAAGCCTTATTATATAATAGTAGAGTAGCAGTTGCAAAGACTTACTGGTGTTGTAGCGATGCAAAGCTTTATTATATAGTAGAGGAGCAGTTGCAGAGACTTACTGGTGTTGTATCGATGCAAAGGCCTTATTATATAATAGTAGAGCTATAGTTGCAAAGACTTACTGGTGTTGTAGCGATGCAAAGACTTTATTATATAGTAGAGTAGCAGTTGCAAAGACTTACTGATGGTAGCGATGCAAAGACTTTATTACATAGTAGAGTAGCAGTTGCAAAGACTTACTGGTGTTGTAGCGATGCAAAAGCTTTATTATATAATAGTAGAGTAGCAGTTGCAAAGACTTACTGGTGTTGTAGCGATGCAAAGACTTTATTATATAGTAGAGTAGCAGTTGCAAAGACTTACTGTGGATATAGCGATGCAAAAGCTTTATTATATAGTAGAGCTATAGTTGCAAAGACTTACTGGTGTTGTAGCAATGCAAAAGCTTTATTATATAGTAGAGTCGCAGTCGCAAAGACTTACTGTGTTGTAGCGATGCAAAGTCTTTATTATATAGTAGAGCTGCAGTTGCAAAGACTTACTGGTGTTGTAGCGATGCAAAGGCTTTATTATATAGTATAGCTAAATGTAAAGTGTAGTAGTAGTGCGTTACGTAGATAAGTAATATGTAGTGCGTTGTAGCGGATATTATGTGAAAAGACTAAGTTGCATTTATTTATAGACTCGATATCGACTTGCTGGTGTTGCTGTCGATTTGTTGTCTGCCGCTTACACAAACTATACTAGCACATAAAAAAATGCTTGACAATCCTAAAGTAAAAAATAAGGTACTTAAAGTGAGTAGAGTCCTTTAAATACCTGAGCTAAAAGTTAAAAGTTTTTTCGTTTTATTAGTACCTTAAAGTAGATTCTAGGCAAATTGTATCGATTGGGATCGGATTTTCGTTAGCGTTTTCCTCCTAAATATGGCCAAGGATTGGTGTGTTGACCATGAACTCGGACCTCAAAATGAGAATGATTTCCGGTTGAGTATCCAGTACTACCGATGCCGGCGATTTTTTGACCTGCATATACGTAGTCCCCAACATTTACATTCAAAGTAGAGTTGTGTCCATAAAGCGTAGTTAGTCCATCACCGTGATCTATCATAACAGTATAGCCAAATCCATTTACCCAACCAGCGATTATAACCACTCCGTCAGCTGCTGCAACGACTGGAGATCCATATGCAGCTGGAATGTCAATGCCTTGGTGAAACTCGGGTATATTCAATATAGGATTTTGCCTTGGGTTATAGTCAGAGCTGATGCGAGTCCAACCAGGAACAGGCCAGACAAACAGAGCTCCGTTAAATGCAAGCTGGCTTTGGGCTATCAGAGACTGTATCTCTTCTGTAAGTTCGGTGCTTATAATTTCTAATGCGCCGAGCTGATCTTCGAGAGATGATTGGCTTTCTTCGAGTTGAGCAATTTTGGTCATCTTGGTACCCATTGTAGTAGAAAGATCTGCGATCTTATTCAACTCAGAATCTTTAAGCAGCTCCAATGCTTCGTATTCAGAATCCAACTGCAGCTTTTTGGCTGCAACAAGGTTTTGTTTTTCCTTGAGTTCTGCAAGTACAGTGCGATCTATATCGGCAATAATGCTGATATAATAGCTTCTATTTAAAAGTTCTATTAAACTCGATGATGAGAATAGGAGATAAATATAGCCATATCGATTATTTTTATACATTCGCACCATGCGGTTTTTGGTTGCTTCGTAATGTAGTTGCTTATCTATTTCGGCTTGAGCAAGTTCGGTTTTAGTGATTTCAATATCAAGTTTTTTGAGTCTGCTTTCTTCATCTAATAACTTGATTTCTTCTTCCAAAGTTATGATCTGCAAATCTAATTGATCGATTTCGGCATTTATCAAATCTTGTTGTTGCAGGTTGATATCGATAACTTGTTGAGTTTTTTCTATATCATCTTGGTTACTTTCTAATTCTAATTTCTTAATTTTAAGTTCTTCTGCTACTTGCTTTTGATGCTCTTCAAATTTGCGTTTTTCTTCTTCCCGAGCTTTTAGCTGTTCTGCAGTAGGTCCAGAATGAGTTTGTTTAGGAGTATTTTCGGTGCTAGAATCTACTTTAACGTCTGTAGAATTATCATCAGATGATGTAGCGTTATCAGTGGCTGGAGCAGTGTTATCAATGCTAGAATCTACTTTAACGTCTGAAGCATTAGCGGTGTTTTCGGTAGAGTCAGAATTTTTGGTCGCAGGTGTGTCCGATGTTGTAGCAAACAAAAAAGACTCCAGTCCAAATATAAAAAGACCGATGAATAATAAATGTCTTTTCATAGGCTACACCTTCAGATGTTTGCTAATAGCAATAATGCTTCCTATCACACTGATGCTAATTGCTAATGCAAAATAAACAGGTAAAAGCCAAGCCATAACCAAATTAAGATCTTGGAGAACAAGACCATTAATAATGTCAGAAAGTGCCAGAGTTAATTTATCTGCTGCAAATCTGTAAATATAGTATATACAAAAACTAGGAATGGTTGCGCCGATAAGTCCTATCAAAATTCCTTCTATTACAAAGGGGATCCGAATGAAATTATCTGTTGCTCCCAAAAATTTCTTGATTTCTATCTCTTTTTTATGAACAAAAACAGCTAATCTAATTGTGTTGGTAATTAGCAAGAGCGATATAATTATAAGTATACTAATAAATATTAATGAAAAGCGTTGTATATAAGAATTAAGCGACAGGAATGCCTGAGTTTCAGTTACAAAATACGTGGCGTCCAAGCCCAATTGCTCTAATTGTGATACAACAACTCTTTGAAAATCCACATTAGTAGATTTAATTTCGAAAGATGCAGGAAGCGGATTGTCGTCTTTAAATTCTTCATATAGCAAAGAATCGTCTCCTGCAAAAGTTTTAAGCGCCATATCTTTTGAGATAAAGTCTACTGTTTTTACATATTTTAAATTTTTTATAGTTTCTTGTAATTCTAGGATATTTTGATTGTTAAATGCATCATCTAGATAGACGCTTATTCCTATCTGGTCTTCTATTTGTAATACCAAATATTCAAGGTTAATTGCTATAGAATATGAAATTCCTAGAGTTAAAAGTGATAAAACTATAGTAGTAATAGAGGCAAAGGTCATCATTTTATTTTTAAATAGTCCTTTGATGCCTTCGCCCAGAAGATAACTAAACATATTCTTCCTCCTGGCCATATCCACCATTATTTTGATCGCTTATAATCTCGCCGTTTTGAAGCTCTAGTACGCGTTTTTTAAATGTAGTCACTATGTCACTCTCGTGCGATGCGACTAATACTGTGACGCCTCTGCTATTTATATCCAAGAGCAGTTTCATAATGTCCCACGCAGTAGAGGGGTCGAGATTTCCGGTAGGTTCGTCTGCTATTAATATAGGGTTATTATTAACGATAGCTCTTGCGATGGCTGTGCGCTGCTGCTCTCCTCCGGATAGTTCATTGGGGTAGCAGTTGGCTTTTTTGGATAGCCCCACTAATGCGAGGGCCATAGGTACCTGATATTTGATATGCTTTTTCTTTGCACCAATAACCCGCATAGCAAATGCTACGTTGTCAAATACTGTTTTGTTATAAAGTAATCTAAAATCTTGAAAAACGACACCGATTTGTCGTCTATAATAGGGGATCTGACGATGTATCAAATTTTCTATATTACGGCCATTAACAGTAATGATGCCAGTTGATGGTTCTATTTCTTTAAGTATCAATTTAAGAAATGATGATTTGCCAGAACCGCTATTTCCAGTAACAAATACAAATTCTCCTTTCTTGATGTGAAGCGAAGTGGTCTTGAGACCGATCGCTCCGTTAGAATAAATTTTAGAAACTTGTGCTAATTCTATCATTTGTTTCTCCAATCTTATGGTTTATATTTTAGGCATACTTTGCTTTTCCATATAGTCCATATATTGACTAACCATTATAGTGATTTTGAAAACAATAGCATCGTCAAACTCACGAAGATCAAGACCGGTCATTTTAAGAAGTTTATCTAATCTATATACCAAAGTATTTCTGTGAATATATAACTGTCTGGATGTTTCGGAAACATTTAAAGAGTTTTCAAAAAATTTGTTTACTGTTGAGAGAGTTTCTTCGTCGAAGTGTGTGATCTTTTTGCCTTTTAATACTTCGTCGATAAACATGCGGCACAAAGTGACAGGTAGTTGGTAGATGATTCGCCCAACACCAAGTTTTGAATAGGTAGAAATTTTTGCTTCGTAATTGAAAATTTTTCCAACTTCTAAGGACATGGCAGCTTCTTTGTAAGAATTGGAAACATCTTTCAGGTCGTATACAACAGTCCCCACACCAATAGCAACTTGAATTAAAGCTTCTGATAATAGTGTGTTATATATAATATCAGCGTGTTCTTGGACTTCTTCTTCGTTTTTAGATTCAAGAGCTTTAACCAAAATGATGCTTTTATCATCAACGGCAGTGACAAAGTCTAGATTCTTATCCGGAAAAAGACTTCTAACTGTTTCTGTGATACTAACTTCTCCAACATCAACATTTTCTATTAGATATACTACTCTGGGTACAGAGTTTTCGACGTGCAGTTTTTTAGCCCTGTTATAAATATCAACTAGCAACAAATTGTCTAGCAAAAGGTTTTTAATAAAATTATCTTTATCGAAGCGTTCTTTATATGCGATAAGCAAGTTTTTGATTTGAAACGCAGTCATTTTGCCAAGTTTGTATGCTTCATCATCGCCTCCTTTTACTGCAACAATATATTCGACAATATATTCATCGAATACTTTTACATAAAAAGAACCAAGCATCTCTTGACTGTCAGCTGCAGAAACAATAAAGGCACTAACTTCTTCTTTATATTCGCCCAAAAGGCTTTCTCCTGTTGTGGCAACTACTTTGGCCTCAGCATCTAAAATACATATATCACGTCTGGTAATCATTTTTAATCCATCTACTATATTTTGTAATACTTGGTTTGTAATCATCGTTGTTCTCCCTTTATTATATAATATTTTTCTAATACCCTTTTAATTACCTAATTTTTACTAAGCCTTAAGTATAACATTTTTAAAATAAAACTACAAGCAAAACTGGAATAGTGATCATGCATAAAATATTGCTTATAAATACAATACTAGCAGCAAGTTTTACATCGCAATCGTATTGTTCTGCAAATAACAAAGTCATGGTAGCTGCCGGCATTGCCGCAAGAACTACAAGAACTTCTTTTAAAACTTGATCTATCGGTAAAATAATAATTATGCTAGAGATAATAACAGGAACAAAAATTAATCTAAAGAAATTTATAGCATATGCTCGAAAATTTAATAATGATTCTCTAATGTTCATTCTAGAAAGAGTGGCTCCAAGAATAAACATCGAAAGGGGGGTCATAAGGCTTCCGTATACCATAAGAGGTTCGGCAATGACATTAGGAACACCAACGCTAGATATAAAGCATACCAAGCCAATAGCAGTTGCGATATTAACAGGGTTTAGGTATATTTCCTTAAATTTGATTTTGTGCTTGCCTTTGTTGGAACTATTGATCATAAAGATTCCGACTGTAAAAGCATAAACATTATAGGCAATATTAGCAATGCCGCCATAAAAAATACCGTCAGACCCGACTACGGCATCCAATATTGGGAAACCTATAAATGCGCAATTGGGAAACACCATAGCAAATTTCCAAAGGCCTTTTTCTGAGTCTGAGATGCGAAGAACTTTTGTAATTATAATTGCCAATATATGTGCACAAATATACACGCCAAATGATAAAAATAAAATAAATATACAATTTACTAGTTTATTTTGGTCAAATGGTTGTACAATAGCGAAAAAGATATTGACGGGTAAAATAGTTTTTAAAAGCAATGAAGTGAGTTTTTTTGTGAAATCTGTATCAGAAAAACCAAATTTTCCGCAAACGAATCCTACGATGAGTAAAACAAATATTGTAGTTAGGCTTGGTAATATTAATTCTATGTCCATATCTAAACCCCCCGTTAAAGTTATATTTATAGTATATTAACTAGTGTACTTTTTTATACAATTATTAAGCAAGCACTTGAAAAATTTGTTGTCACAATGTTAGTTATTTAAGAATATGTTATAGAATAGACAAAATTTAAATAAAATGGAGGAAAAATATGTGTGGAATAGTTGGTTATATAGGACGAGGATATAAAAATAATGTTGCCGAAGTTTTACTTGACGGGCTAAGCAAGCTTGAGTATAGAGGCTATGATTCGGCAGGAATTTGCTTAGCATCAGAAGAAGTGCTGGTATATAAAGATGAAGGAAGAGTGGCGCATTTGAGAACTTTAGTAGATCTGGAATTTGATGCCAAAATGGGCATAGGTCATACTAGATGGGCAACTCATGGAAAACCTAGCCAAATAAATGCGCATCCTCATCAGAGTAATAACGGACGATTTACAATAGTTCATAATGGTGTAATAGAAAATGAGTCAGAATTACGAGCAACATATTTAAGTGATTACAAATTTGTTTCGGACACAGATACAGAAATAATAGTAGCGTTAATCGAAAAGTTTGTTGAAGAAGGAGAGGCGGTAGAAGTTGCGATACGCCACGTAATGAGTTTGCTAAAGGGGTCGTATGCTTTGGGAATAATTGATGGAGACATGCCGGACCGAATGTATGCTGCAAAAAACAAGTCTCCGCTTTTGCTAGGCGTAGAAGATGACTTTAACATGATAGGCTCGGATGCTATGAGTGTAATAAAATATACAAATAAGTTGATTGAATTAAACGATGGCGAATTTGTTGTTTTAACAGCTACAGAAGTGGCCATCTATACAATGCTGGGAATAAAAGTAGAGCGTTCGCCATATACAGAAACCCTCGATGCTGCAGATATGGAAAAAGGAATATATTCTCACTATATGCTAAAAGAAATAGATGAGCAACCATTTGTATTAAGAAGAATAGTACAAGAATATTTTGATGATGCGGGATATAACATAGACCCCAAAATCACGGATGTACTGAATGAAACTGACAGAATCTACATCATTGCTGCAGGTACAAGTATGAACGCAGGGCTTGTAGGAAAACAACTGTTCGAGCAAATAGCCAAAATACCAGCAGAAGTTCATATAGCATCAGAGTTTGTATATAACACGCCAATTTTAAGCAAAAAGCCATTGTTTATTTTTTTATCGCAATCGGGAGAAACTGCAGATAGTAGAGCAGTACTAGTGAAGATCAAAAAATTAGGCTATAGATCACTTACTATAACCAATGTAAAGGGGTCGACACTCTCAAGAGAAGCGGACAATACGCTATTACTATATGCGGGAGTAGAAATAGCGGTTGCATCGACAAAGGCATATACCGCACAAATTGCAGTAATGGCGATACTTGCAGCGAAAGAGGCAGGAGTAGATGCTGAATCGATAAAAACTGATATTTCCATCGTGGCAAATGCATTAGAAATAATAACTAACAATAAGGCGGCATACAAAGAGTTGGCAGAGAACTATCTAACCAAACGCAATTGCTTTTATATAGGAAGAAATATCGACTATTATGTTGCAGTGGAAGCCGCGCTCAAGCTAAAAGAGGTTTCGTATATACAAACGGAAGGCTTTGCGGCGGGAGAATTAAAACACGGAACTATAGCTTTAATCGAAGATGACACTCCTGTCGTTGCGATAATCTCGCAAGAAAACATCAACCTAAATACGAGATCCAACATAAAAGAAGTGAAATCGAGAGGAGCAAAGACGATCATTATTGCGTTAAAATCGTTGAGCGCAGTGGGGGATCAAATTGTGATAGAAGATGTAAACCCGATTTTATCACCGCTAGTTACAATAGTTCCGTGCCAATTGATGGCATACTATGCCGCGCTGAGCCGCGATTTGGATATCGATAAACCCAGAAATCTTGCAAAATCAGTAACAGTAGAATAGCATTAAAAAAAGCCAGTAGCGTGAACAACTATTGGCTTCTTTGTATTTTATCGAACGGTAATGTTAACCGAGTCTGTTGCAAAGCCATTTTTATCTTTGACAACAATATTAACGCGGCCGCCGTTGTGAGCAGAAACTATGCCATTTGAAACTGTTGCTATGGCCTTCTTAGAAGATTTCCAAGATAAATCGGAAGCGGAAAGTCCTTCTAGCGATAGATATTCTTTTAAGTCGATGGCAGTGCCAGTTTGAAGTACAATCTCTTTTGCGGTATCAGCAAATCTCACGGAATCTAAATTTTGTGTATCGCCGACGGTGACGTTTGTAGAAGTGGTGACGAATAGATCATTGGCATTTTTTGTAATTATGGTTGCAGTACCATCGCCAACTGCAGTAACAACGCCAGCGTCATCCACTGTGGCGACGTATTTATTTGTGCTAAAGTAGCTCACGTCTGCGTTCAAGTTGCGAGGAGATGTAATAGTATCGAGCGCAATAGAAGAGCCAACGTCGAGCGTTACCTGAGTTTGAACGTTTTTGATGTTGGTCATAGGCACATGGCTAAATTTGGTTTCATACATAGTATCGTACAATTCGCGAGATGCGTTCACAAGCTCCATATAAGGCTGATCGGTTACGTCTACAAAACCTAAATTGAAGTTTTCGCCATCCCAAGAGCGTCCCAAAATTGGCTCATCATAATATTGAAACCAATGTACTCCAACGAATTTGCCACTTTTTAACGCAGACTCCACATAGTTTGTATATGCATCTGCTCTGGCTTGTTGGTCGACCACTGCCATTGTTGTTGGGCTAAATGGACCCATGTCAGTTGCAGAAAAACAGAACTCTCCGATGATCATTGGCATGTCGTACTCTTCGAATTTAAAATTTTCGCGCTGAATATCTATGTTGTAGTTATTAAAGCTAAGAATATCGACGTAATTGATTGCCGACTTTATTACCTCTATAGGAGTGCCCCACTCGGTGTTTCGAGATCCTAGGTACATAGTTCCGGGAAGGAGCTCGGTAACGACCTTATCTACAACGGCGTAATATTGATCAGAAAGTACGCTAACAACCATTGATGCGTCGGCGGCAGGAATGTCACCCTTATACGGTTTGCCGAATTCCTCAAACGATGCGAAGTTTGTGCCCCATGATTTGTTGAGCGCTTCGATGGTTTCGTATTTGTCTTCGAAAACAGTCATAAAGTGGCGCTTAGCATAGGCCTTTTCGTTGGCGATGTCATCATCAAAAATCGCATCGACTAGAGGATTGTTTGCCATATTGTTGCCCCACTTATATTCGTTATCAACATAGACGCCGAAGCAATAAGGGTCCTTGTGTATGCCAAAGCGAACGGCTTGGTCCTTGATTGCGGCAATGGTGGATTTTTCAAATTCTGGATCGAATGCATCTGGAACGGTATCGTATAATCGAACATGTTTTCCACTATTTACCGTAGTCCAAGTGAATGCAGTATAAGGGGTTTTGTGCTGATCGCCCTTGCCAAAAAATAGTGATGGCTCTGCCCAGGCGCCGATAGAAGTGATCCCCCAAGCTTTAAATCGATCGGTTGCCATTTTGCCCCAATCCGTAAGCCAGTCGTTGCCATATTTCTTTTCGAGATTCATAGAGTAAAACGAAAAAGAAGTGCCGCTCTTTTGACCATGAGGAGGTTGTATTCCGCTGGCTCTGCCAAAGTGTTCCTTAAACTCGCCGTTGCGCTCTGGAAGTTCTTCGAACATGTATTCGCGACCCTGAACCCAAGTGTCCATTCCGTTTTTGCGAACGATTCCAAATCCTGTGGCAAAGTAAGGATAGCCTTCTGGGTCTATTAAAGTCCACGCTCCATCAATTTTGGTAGGGTAAAAATGACCGGTAGCTTCCTGGCGCAATGCTTCGTTTTTGTAGCCGCCATAAACGGTTCTGTCTGTTCGCGCTTCTTGCTCGGCTTTCCAAATTGCAACTTGCGCTTCTTCTTCAGCTTGTGCGTCTTTTAATTGCTCATCGCTAAAAATCTTGTTAGCCCAGTCTTTTGGCGCGTATTGGCCATATTTGTCGACGATATTTGCATAAGTTTCTTCTATATTATAGAGAGGATTTTCTACAACTCTAAAGTTGTCAAATGAATAGTAGCCAACCGGCCCGTTAACGCTCCAGGCAAGAGTTATTCCTGTGATCTCTGAAGGGTTGTTCATAGCCCCCCAACCTTCTCCGGGAATAATTCCGTCA
Source organism: Candidatus Epulonipiscium viviparus (assembly GCF_030708075.1). GTDB lineage: Bacteria > Bacillota > Clostridia > Lachnospirales > Cellulosilyticaceae > Epulonipiscioides > Epulonipiscioides viviparus. The sequence goes on from NZ_CP117982.1 coordinate 2,390,320, forward strand.
AATCCGATAGGGCTAGGCAATGCGTCTGCCCCTTGTTGTCTCAGGCTTTCGTCCAATACGCAATACACGGTGTGAGTAGATTGTGGCGGAATTGAGTTCATATATGCTTTGGAGCCACCAGCATATTTGATGGTTGTGGTGAGTCGATGCGTTCTGTCGTTTGGGTTTGTAATATCGAATGCCAACACCATTCTGTTATCACTAAAATCCCAGGATTTGCCATTTGCTGGAGCGATAGTAATCGACGCATTGCCACCGTCAGTAAACCGTACCTTTAGTGCGTTTTCACCGTCTGTCGCATGGAATGGCTCTATAGTATAATCAACTTTGTTGCCGGCCGAAATTTTTACATTTTCAGCAGTGAGGTTCTCAAAAGATATAGGCTGAAAAGAGTGGTTTGCTATTTCTTCGGCAGTTACGTTGGCATCCTTGTTGGCAACGCCCTCGGCTAAAACGGGCATTAAAGTAAATGCTCCCAATGCTATAATTGCTAATTTTTGTGCTAGTTTCATAATATCCTCCTAATTTGATAAATATTGAAATTATTGAACTACTATGCTGATCGAATCTGTTGCAAAGCCGTTTTTCTCCTCGGCAACGATGTTGATGCGTCCAGGAGCATGTGCAGTAACGACGCCGTTCTCAATGGTGGCAATTGCCTTTTTGGAAGTTTTCCATGTGATGTTGGCTGCATTGACGCCGTCCAATTTGAGCTGATTCTTAAGGTCCAGCGTTGACCCAGCTGCTAGCGTTAGTTCTTTTGCGTTATCGGCAAAGCGTATGGAAGCAGGTGCGGCGCCGTCACCGACAACTACGTTTGTAGAGGTAACGACAAATAAATCGTTGGCATTCTTGGTAACTATCGTGGCATCTCCATCGCTGACTGCGGTAACAACTCCATTTTCATCAACGGTTGCGACGTATAAGTTGGTACTATAATAGCTTACGTCTTCGTTTAGGTTTGCAGGAGTTGTGGCGGTTTCGATTGTTGCAGTTTGGCCGACTCTCAAATCGATGCTGGTTTGCTCGTTTTGGATGTTGGTCATCGGAATTTGGGTGAACATCGTGTCGTACATCGTGTCGTAGACATATCTAGACGCATTGACTAGCTCCATATAAGGCTGATCTGTTACATCAACAAATCCCAGATTGAAATTTTCCCCATCCCAAGAGCGTCCAAGAATAGGCTCATCGTAGTATTGAAACCAATGAACTCCAACGAATTTTCCGCTTTTGAGTGCAGACTCAACGTAATTTATATAGGCATCTGCTCTGTCTTGTTGCGACGATACGGCCATAGTTGTTGGGCTAAAGTGTCCGGCGTCTGTTGCACTAAAGCAAAACTCGCCGATGATCATTGGCATATCGTATTCTTCGAATTTAAAACTTTCGCGCTGTACATCTGGATTGTAGTTATTGAAACTCAGGATATCCACATACTTGATGGCAGAGTGAATTACTTCTATAGGAGTGCCCCACTCGGTATTTCGGGAGCCGAGGTACATTGTGCCTGGAAGGAGCTCTGTGACAACGCTGTCAACGACTTTGTAATATTGGTCTGACAGCTGGCTAACCACCATAGATGCATCCTCGGCTGCGATTTTTCCAGTATATGGTTTTCCAAGCTCTGCAAAAGATGAGAGATTGCTGCCCCATGCTGAGTTTAGTGCAGAGATGGAGCCATATTTATCTTCGAGTACGGCAACGAAATGGCGCTTGGCATAGCTTTTTTCAGATGCAACATCGTCATCGAATATTGCTTTGACTAGATTATTGTTGGTCATATTGGTGCCCCACGGATATTCGTTGTCAACATAAACGCCAAAGCAGTATGGATCTTCGTGTATACCGTAGCGAACGGCCTGATCCTTGATTGCGGCAACGGTGGATTTTTCGAATTCTGGATCGAAGGCATCGGGAATTGTATCATGAAGCCTCACGTGTTTGCCGCTCGAAACGGTGGTCCAGGTGAATGCTGCGTATGGAGTTTTATGTGTATCACCCTTGCCGAAAAATAAATCGGGTTCTGCCCAAGCTCCCAAAGAAGTAAGGCCCCAAGCTTCGAATCGATCGATGGCCATGTCGCCCCAGTCTTGAAGCCAGTCGCTGCCATATTTTTTTTCAAGATTCATAGAGTAGAAAGAGAAGCTGGTGCCATATTTTTGACCAAAAGGAGCTTGCATTCCGCTGGCTTTGCCGTAGTGATCAGCAAATTCGCCGTTCTTGGCTGGAAGTTCCTGGAACATATAGTTGCGACCATCGATCCAAGTGTCCATTCCGTTTTTGCGAACAATGCCAAACCCGGTTGAGAAAAATGGGTAGCCCTCTGGATCTATTAGAGTCCAAATGTCGTTGATTTTTGTGGTGTAGAAATGGCCGGTGGCTTCTTGTCGCAAGGCTTCGTTTTTGTAGCCACCATAAATAGTGCGGTCTGTTCGCGCTTCTTGCTCGGCTTTCCAAATAGCAACTTGAGCTTCTTCGGCTGCCTGCGCTTCTTTGAGTTGTGCATCGCTAAAAATTTTGTTAGGCCAAGTTTTAAGAGCGTATTGCCCATACTTATCAACTATTCCCGCGTATGCTGTTGAGACATCGAGAAGAGGATTTTCTACTATTCTAAAGTTGTCGAATGTGTAGTATCCGACATCGCCGCCAACACTCCAAGATAAGTCAATTCCGGTAATTTTAGATTTATCAAAATTGACGTTGCCCCAGCCAGGACCCGGGATTATGCCGTCTTCTGCTATCGGACTTGGTAACGCATCGGCACCGAGCTGAATCTTGTCTTGATCCAATACGCAATACATAGTTTTGGTAGTATTTGGAGGAATGACATTTACATATGCAGTGGTCCCGCCTTGATATCTAAAAACGGTATTGAGTCTTTGTGTGTATTCGTTGGTATTTGTGACGTCAAATGCAAGGACCATTCGGTTGTCGCTAAAGTCCCAAGTGCCACCGTTGGATGGTGCGATTCGGATCATCGATGAACTGCCGGCTTCGTATCGAACTTTAAGTGCGTTATCTCCATCGGTTGGCATAAATTCTTCTATAGAATATTCGCTAAATCCCCAAGGAGGAGAGCTGGTGGAAAATTTAAACGTTTGCTTATCATCATTTTCAAATGAAACGGCTCCGAATGAGTGGTTATCGATATCTCGTTGCGAAACAGCTAAAGTGGGAACGGCAGTAAAAGCGGTAACTGCTAGAATAGCTAGTTGCATTGCTAATTTCATAAAATTATCTCCCTTCAATAATGTCAATAATGTGTATTTTTATTTAGATTGAACTACGATGCTGATTGAATCGGTGGCAAAGCTGTTTTTATCTTCTACAACAACGCTAATGCGCCCAGGAGCATGTGCTGTTAGAATGCCGTTTTCGTCAACTGTGGCAATGGCCTTTTTAGAAGTTTTCCACTTGAGATTGGTAGCATTATCCAATTTGAGCTGATCCTTAAGGTTGAGTGTTGTTCCGGGAATCATCGTTAGCTCCTTTGCAGTGAATCTCACAGAAGCAGGTGCGGCGCCGTCACCAACAACTACGTTTGTAGAGGTAACGACAAATAAATCGTTGGCATTCTTGGTAACTATCGTGGCATCTCCATCGCCGACTGCGGTAACAACTCCGTTTTCATCAACGGTTGCGACGTATAAGTTGGTGCTATAATAGCTTACGTCTTCGTTTAGATTTGCGGGAGTTGTGAGGGTTTCGATGGTTGCAGTTTCGCCAGCTGCCAACGCGATGCTAGATTGTGTGTTGTGAATATTGGTCATAGGAATATGGTTAAACATTGTTTCGTACATTGTGTCGTATATATATCGCGCCGCATCAACTAGCTCGGGATAAGGCTGGTCGGTTACATCTATAAATCCTGCATTGAAATTTTCGCCATCCCAAGAACGGCCAAGAATCGGTTCGTCGTAGTATTGAAACCAGTGTGTACCAATAAATTTTCCGCTCTTGAGTGCAGACTCGACGTAATTTATATATGCATCGCCCCTTGCTTGTTGCGAAGGTAATGATGTCCCGGTTGCGCTAAAGTGTCCTGCGTCGCTGGCGCCAAATCCAAATTCGCCGATGATCATTGGCATATCATATTCTTCGAATTTAAAGTTTTCACGATGTACATCTACGTTGTAGTTATTGAAACTTAGAACATCGACATATTTAATTGCAGAGTGAATTACTTCTATAGGAGTGCCCCACTCGGTATTTCTGGAGCCGAGGTACATTGTGCCTGGGAGCAGCTCCGCTATAACGCTATCAACAGTTTTGTAATACTGATCTGCTAATTGGCTAACCACCATAGATGCGTCTTCGGCTGCGATTTTTCCAGTATATGGTTTTCCAAGCTCTGCAAAAGATGAGAGGTTACTGCCCCATGCCGAATTTAGTGCAGAGATAGAGCCGTATTTATCTTCGAGTACTGCAACAAAATGGCGCTTGGCATAGCTTTTTTCAGATGCAACATCGTCATCAAAAATTGCTTTGACTAAAGCGTTGTTTGACATGTTGTTGCCCCAATTATATTCGTTGTCAACATAAACGCCAAAGCAGTATGGGTCCTCGTGTATGCCATAGCGAACAGCTTGATCCTTGATTGCGGCGATGGTGGATTTTTCGAATTCTGGGTCGAAGGCATCGGGAACCGAATCATATAGTCGAACATGCTTGCCGCTTGCAACAGTGGTCCAGGTAAATGCTGTATATGGAGTTTTATGTATGCTGCCCTTACCAAAAAATAAATCTGGTTCTGCCCAAGCGCCGAGGGAAGTGATACCCCAAGCTTCGAAGCGATCGGTGGCCATCTTGCCCCAGTCTTGAAGCCAGTCATCGCCATATTTTTTTTCAAGATTCATAGAGTAAAAGGAGAAGCTGGTGCCAGTTTTTTTGCCAAAAGGAGGTTGAAGTCCGCTGGCTTTGCCGTAGTGATCACCAAATTCGCCGTTCTTGGCTGGAAGTTCTTGAAACATATATTCGCGACCATCTACCCAAGTGTCTTTGCCGTTTTTGCGAACGATGCCAAAGCCTGTGGAAAAAAATGGATATCCTTCTGGGTCTATTAGAGTCCAAATATCATTGATTTTTGTAGTATAGAAATGGCCGGTGGCTTCTTGTCGCAAAGCTTCATTTTTGTAGCCGCCATAAATGGTGCGGTCTGTTCGCGCTTCCTGTTCGGCTTTCCAGATAGCAACTTGAGCTTCTTCGGCTGCCTGTGCTTCTTTTAATTGTTCATCGCTAAAAATTTTGTTAGGCCAAGTCTTGGGAGCGTATTGCCCGTACTTATCGATGATTCCTGCGTATGCTGTTGAGACATCGAGGAGAGGGTTTTCTACTATTCTAAAGTTGTCGAATGTGTAGTATCCAACATCGCCACCAAGGCTCCAGGACAAATCGATCGCAGTAACGGTAGATTTATCAAAATTCATATTGCCCCAGCCGTTGCTAAGAACTATTCCATTTACACCGGCTACCGGACTTGGCAATACGTCGGCACCGAGTTGGATTTTATCTTGATCCAATATGCAATACATGGTGTTGGTGGTGTTTGCGGGTACTTCATTCATATATGCAGTAGTGCCGCCGGAATGTCTAAATATAGTGGTGATTCTTTGGGCATGATCATTGGTGTTGGTAAAATCGAATGCAAGAACCATTCGGCTGTCACTAAAATCCCAGGTGCCGCCATCTGCTGGTGCGATTCGAATTGTGGAGGAGTTGCCGGCTTCGTATCGAGTTTTAAGAGCATTTTTGCCATCGGTTGGCATAAACTCTTCTATAGAATATTCGCTAAATCCCCAAGGAGGAGAGCTGGTGGTAATTTTAAGAGTTTGCTTATCGTCATCTTCGAACGAAACTTTTCCGAATGAGTGGTTGTCAATATCACTTTGAGAAACAGCTAGAACGGGAACGGCAGTAAAAGCTGCGACTGCGAGAATAGCTAATTGCATTGCAAATTTCATAAAACATCTCCCTTCAACAATATGAAATGTAAAAAAATGTATGCTCATTACTACGTTAATAATATACTAATTGATAGATTTTGCCAACAAGAAAAGTAACCAAAATTATACAAATGCATTAGTGACATTTTACCATAAAAAAAATACTGCTCCAGCAAAAGCCAGTGCAGTAGAAAAATCGTGCTATTCGAAAAAATCTTTTAATGACGGGATAGCTTTTGTTGTCTTCGGTGATATATTTTTACCGTAAAAAAAATACTGCTCCAGCGAAAGCCAGTGCAGTAGAAAAATCGTGCTATTCAAAAAAATCTTTTAATGATGGGATAGTTTTGTTGTTTTCAGAACACTCAACTTTGAGATTTTCATAAAAGGTATTCACAGATTCTGGGTCGTTGGTGTATATAAATCCATCTTTACTTGGAATCGCTCTGTTGCGTAAATAGCTATCTAAAAGCCGAGGCATATCGCAATGATATTGTGAAATCTTGGTAGAAGTGAGAAAACTATCGAGGACGTATCTGCCAAAGCCGTAGCCTCTGTTATCTTCGGTGATGTATAGTGCCTTAATTTTGTGAATTTCTGATTTTGGATTAGAAGCAAGCAAAACGCCAACCGTTTCTTGGATTTCATCTAGATATGCAACAATAATTAAATCGCTGGAATCAACTTGAGGACTGTCTATGTCGAAAATTTTGTTATTGCGGTTGACAAATTTGAGAAGTCTACATATCAATGCATTATCCATATTATTGAGTGTTGTTTCCGCATCTTTATAATCGGTAACAGTAATGCTTTCAAATAGAAGTTTATTTTTACTTCTATAGTCTTTGAGTTTTTCTTTATCTTCCTTATAAAGAGATTGATACTTGTCGATTTTATATTTCGCAATAAGATCATTTAATTGTGTTGGTGTAAATGTCTTTGGTGCATGTTTTAATATAAAGTCTATTTCATCAAAGGCATCAGTGGCATAAGAAATATCAGCATACTCGGATTCTGCCCATGTTTTATTTTGAACAGCTGAATACGAGTTTATTTTTGATAAAAATTTATTTTCATTAAACTTTAAAAAGTCAAAAAATCCCATAAATTATCGCTCCTTTTAAGATGTTTATTTAGAAAATATGGCATACGATTTAAAAATACAAGTTACAAATATGTGATCATTATATAATAATTTGAAAAATTAGTCAATGGAAAAATAATATAATTGCTATATATTGTGCTAAAATAATAAAAAGTTAACAATTAATATTTTGTTTTGGGAGGACATAAATATGAAAATTTTAGTAACAGGTGGAACGGGATATGTAGGGAGTCATACAACTGTGTTGCTTATCCAAGAAGGATACGAAGTTGTAATTTTAGATAACCTATGCAATTCTAAAGTGGAGGTGTTAGATGGCATAGAGAAGATTACGGGGGTTAGACCAGAGTTTTATAATTTAGATTTACTAAATTATGAAGATGTAAACAAAATATTTGATAAACATGTAATAGAGGGCGTCGTTCATTTTGCAAATTTAAAAGCAGTAGGAGAATCTGTTAGAATGCCGCTATTATATTATAACAACAATATTACAGGGACGATAAATTTGTTGCAAATCATGAAAAAAAATAATGTAAAGAATATAATTTTTTCTTCTTCTGCAACAGTCTATGGAATCAATAACACTTCGCCGTTGGTTGAGGCAATGCCGTTATGTGCGACAAATCCATATGGAACAACAAAAATAATAATCGAAAACATACTACAAGATTTATATGCTTCAGACGATGCGTGGAGTGTAGTATCGCTGAGATATTTTAATCCGATAGGTGCGCACGAGTCTGCAATCTTGGGCGAAAATCCAAATGGTGCTCCTAGTAATTTATTGCCGTATATAGCGTTAGTGGCGACAGAGAAGTTGGACCACCTGAGTGTGTTTGGCGGAGATTATGATACTGCAGATGGAACGGGAGTAAGAGACTATGTGCATATTATGGATTTGGCAAGAGGGCATATCAAGGCGCTAGAGTATGTACTTGCTAACAGAGGCGTAGAAGCAATAAACTTGGGTACTGGAAATGGTACGAGCGTATTAGAGGTGATTGCCGCATTCGAAAAGGCATCTGGTAAAAAGGTTGAATATAAAATCTGTCCGCGACGAGAAGGAGATGTAGCGACGTCGTTCGCTGATGTTGCAAAAGCAAAAAAAATATTGGGATGGGAAGCAACAAAAGATATAAATGATATGTGTATGGATTTGTGGAAGTTTGTAACAAAAGCTGACACCGCGGAAAATTATTATTGAAAATACAAAAATTGTAGAATTTAAGGTGTAACAATTTGCGCAGCCCAGAATATTATAATAACAAATATCTTAAAAAATATTTTAAAAATGTTTCGATATAGATATATAAGGCAATAATAAAAGATATACAAATGTGTGAAGGAGGCAAAGAATGAAAAAAATTATTGCAGCAATGGCAATGGTAATGATTGCATTAACGGGATGTGCGCAAAGCTCTGTTATAGAAAAACAAATAGACATGATAAATCCAATTGTAAACGTAGAAAGTGCAAACGAATTTGAAATGCTAGGAATAGCAATAAAAGCGCCGGAAGATGCAACGAATGTTAAATATTCGATTATAGCACAAGTCACAGCTCAAATTAACTTTGACTTGGACAATAAGGAATATACACTGCGAGCATCTAAACAGTTTGGAGGAGCTGGCTTACACGGAATATACGAGGAATTTGAAGAAGAAGTGTCGACAATAGAAACAAACGGAAAAGGTTTTTCGTGCTATACAGAAATAATGAAAACAAAGAACTCTGGATATGTTGTGGCGATGAGTACTATTAACATAGGGGAGGAGAAACCTATTTATATAGCTTTAATAGCAGAGTTTGATGCATTGGAAGAAGAAGTTGTGCCAATAATAGAAGAGATAAACAAGCAATTTATATAGATATAGGAATTTAAAAATATGAATGTTAAAACATATAAAGAAGTAACAAACGGAGGTAAGATTGCATGTAAGTGGAAAGAGATAAAAGCTATAATACGGCAGATCTTTTCAAAAAAAATAGAATATACAGAAACTGACTGTGACGAAAAAGTATGGAGGGATAATACAAAAGACGCAGATATATTAGAAGTAAGTAAATTAAAAGAAATTGAAGAATATACAGAATTAATGAAAGCGAGACTAATATCCGAAATGGCAAGGCGTGACGCAGAAAATATTGATTACACTGATATATCAAAAAAGACAAACCATATAATAGAAGAAGATATATTAGAAGCTAAAGTTATATCAGAATCAATTGAGTATATAGATGAACAGTATGGTACACTCTAAAAAATGCTATTTGCTGCAGCAGAAGCAATTATCGTAAAAGCTGCAGCAGAAACTATTGCCTATTTGGTTTTAAGCTTTCGCGCTATATATATAGCAGGAGTATCTAACAAGCTGGTTGCTATAAATATTACATATGATGAAACAAGAATGTTAAGCAAAGTAGAAAAATCGTATACACCAGCAAATGCGCCGAATGTAAATAAAGCGGTGTTTAAAAGCTGAGAAAGTAATGTGGAGCAATTGTTACGAATCCAAAGCCCCTTTTTGGAGTTGCCAAAGATTTTGCTTGTTTTGTTCCAAATAAGATGGTATAGCCACACATCGAAAAGTTGAGCAATCGCGTAGACTGCAATTCCAACAAGCATGAGTCGTGGAGTATTAGAAAATATCGCATGTAGATATGGCATTGCCCAGTCGCTAGAATTTGGTATGTACAAAAACCAAGATTGAGAGATCAATATAAAAGATATGCTTGCAATGATTCCGAAATGCACCGCTCTATTCGCACTTTGTCTATCTTCAAGCTCGGAAAGAATATCGGTTACCAAAAATGTAGATGCAAAAAGTACGTTGCCTAAAGTTTGCTCCATTCCAAAGGCATTGACCAAGATTAGAACCTCAATATTGGCGGCAATTGTAGCGATAACGGTCCACATATATAATCCCGTTTTGCCTAAAAACCTATAAAATACAACGATTCCAGAATAAATTAATATAAGTGTTATAACTAAAACAATTTCGTTTTGCATTATTGCAACTCCTTTCGTATTAAAAATAATGGCAAGAGATTAGGATACGGGATTGGTGGTAACTCCGCCTACACCAAATGCGGTGTTCTCCATTAAAATATCAACGCGATCGTTATCGATATATAGTGGCAGAACTTCGTTTTGGAATATTTTAACAACTCGAGGGTCGGGCTTAATGGGTGTAGCGTTGGCTTGCATAATGTTGATGCATACTCTTTCAAAATATTTAAGACCAGTTTCTATATCTGCGATCATAGATTGTGCGGTTTGAGCAGGGATGCCTTGAAGTAGACAACATTCGTCGAAGTATTGCGCAATTGCTTTGGGGTCGGCTTCGTCTATGCCTTTGGCTAAATAGCTCTCGCGAAAAAGCAGATCGAATGTTTCGATGCCAATCTTAACCTTGACATTGATGCCGAGATTGCGGAAACGTTCTTTGAGAGCTTGGACGCTGCTGCGATGATTCCAGTGGCATTCAAAATGGATTTCTTTTATATTTCGGTCGACGCAAATTTTTTGTATGAGACCGAGAGTGTTATCGGATAAATCTACAAAGCTGCCAGAGTTGATGACCTCTAATTTTGAGTAGATGCCAGTAACTTTGCTGAGCTGAGCTTTGTTGCAGTAGTCGTTATCTTCTTGGTTAGGGGAGCTGTCGAGATGATAGTCGCAGAATCGGCATTTCCTCCAGCTGCATCCGCGGCCGCGAAGGAGTACAATTTCGCGTTTGTTTTTACTTTCTATAACAGAGTAGCGCTCCATAATTTCGTTTTCTAGTTTCATGTATTACCTCCAAATAATAAAAAAAGCGCACCTAATTGTACGCATCAAAATAAAGCACGCTTGGTGCTTCGTCCTAGTTTTGTTTAGAGACAGGATGGTCACGAACTGTCCTATTTGGTTGTAGAGTTATATTATTATATGCGGAACGGCAAATCGATATGCAAAGGAGAATTGCAAGTTTGTTTGATATTTTTAAATAAATTTGGAAAACTGCTTGAAGAACGTAAAGCAATTTGATAAAATATGGATGTAATTATCATATGTGCAGGAAGGATATCTACTATGACAAGAAGAGAAGTTGTGATTAATGCATTGAATCATATAGAAACAGAAGTTATTCCGTATCATTTAGATTTTACAGAACAGGCGCTAGAGCAGCTGATTGAGTATACAAAAGATCCTGAGATAGAACATAAAATGGGAGAGTTTTTATACTATAAGCAATATTGGGGCTGGCCAACAGAAATGCCAGAAAAGCCAGGCTATTTTAAGGATGAATTTGGTGTAGAATGGAATAGAAATGGTGCAGACAAAGATATCGGGTTGCCAGATGTGTATCAGATAAAAGATATGGGAGATAATGACTATGTGTTTCCTAAATGTGATGAAGCGAGACTTCGTAAAGAGTGCGAAGAAATGACAAAAGACAAAGTGAAGGACGACAGATTTTTGATGTATGGCTTTGGGTTTTTGATGTTTGAGCGTGCGTGGTCTATTGCGGGAATGGAAGAAGTTCTTTGTGGAATGGTTTCGTCTCCAGAAGAGACATTGAAGTTCTTTAATAAAATTGGCGACTACTACTGTCATTTAGTTGATATTGCCCTCGAGTATGATTTTGATGGAATATATTTTGGTGATGATTGGGGGCAGCAAAGAGGATTGATAATGGGCCTTGCGCACTGGAGAACTTATATAAAACCACAAATGGCAAAGCTCTATAAAAGAGTAAAAGATAAGGGGTTATTTGTACTTCAGCATTCGTGTGGCGACTGCCATGAATTGTTTGATGATCTGATAGAAATCGGGCTAGATTGCTACCAAACATTTCAGCCAGAAGTGTATGATATCAAAGAAGTTAAAGAAAAATATGGAAATAAACTGGCATTTTGGGGAGGAATATCGACTCAGCAAGTATTGCCTTACGTGAGCCCGGACGAAGTTAAAGGAGAAGTGGACAAAATAGCAAAAGTGCTGATGCCAGGTGGTGGACTGATTATGGCACCGACTCACGCACTAGCTTTTGATGTACCTCCTGAAAATATTTTGGCCATGGTAAAAGCGTTTAAAGATCTTAAGAGATAACTATTTTACACAATGAGGTGTACTTGAATAACTTGCAATGCTGAAGAAAAGCAGTGTATGTTTAATGAGTACGCCATTTTTGATGCTGAGGGAGGATTTATGATAAAATTAATAGCAACTGATATTGATGGGACTTTGTTGGGGTTAACCAAAACAATGCCAGAAAGGGCAGATGAAATTATTACTAAATTAATCAAAAAGGGTATATTATTTGTCCCGGCAAGTGGCCGTTCTTATAGTGCAATAGAGCATTTGTTTGTTCCGTTCATTAACGACATTGCGATTATAGCCGAGAATGGCGGTGTAGTAAATTATAAAGGGAAAGAACTTTTTACTAAAACTTTGCAAAAAGATACGTTGATAGAAGTTATGGAATTTTTGGATCAAGACAATATATTTCCGATTATCAATAGCAGATACGAATCCTATTTATTGCCTCAAATAGTAACAGTCAGAGAAAAAGTTGCACACTATTGTACTGCAATGAAAGATATAGACCGATTTGAAGATATTGAAAAGGATATAGTTTCGGTATCTATTTGGGTAACAGATGGAAGCGTGGTCGAAGTGTGTAACGAATTAAACAAAAGATTTAATGATAGAGCAATGTTCGTGGCTACAGGAAAATTTTGGATTGATGCTATACCAATGGGGGTAAACAAAGGGATAGGCTTGAAGATGCTTATGAAAAAGCTAAACATAAAATCAAGCGAAGTCATGGCATTTGGTGATTATAATAATGACATAGAAATGTTGCAGTTAGCAGAAACAAGCTATGTAATGGATCACGCTACAGACGAAATGAAAGCGTATGGAAACTTTGTATGCTCTCCAGAAGAAATAATGAGTGAGATAGAAAAGCATGCGTTATAAAATATTGAAAGGAATGAGACGATGGATTTTCATTTAGAGCAAAGATTAGAGTTTATTAGAGATTATGTAAAAATGGCAGGTGTGGCAGGAGTTGTGATAGGAATAAGTGGAGGAAAAGATTCTGCAGTCACAACGGCTTTGTGTGTAAAAGCGTTAGGTGCGGATAAAGTATTGGGAGTTAGTATGCCGTGTAGTTCAAATCCAGCAGATGTAGAACATGCAAAAATGGTGGCAGAGGCATTTGGCGTTGAACTGTTTGTGGTAGAGCTTAAAGATAGCTACGAGCAGATGAAAAAATCTATTTCGAGCCAAGTGGACTTTGAGTTAAGAGATATAGCGTTAGCAAATATAAAGCCTCGACTTCGAATGATCACATTGTATACACTAGCACAAACTAAGAACTACCTTGTGGTGGGGACAGACAATTTAAGCGAAATGGTTATGGGATATTTTACAAAATGGGGCGATGGGGCATACGACATTAACCCATTATCGGACCTAACAGTTAAAGAGGTGCTAGAATTTGGGAAAGAGTTGGGAGTGCCAAAAGTCATATTAACAAAAGCGCCATCTGCAGGGTTATGGGAAGGTCAAACAGACGAGAAAGAAATGGGTGTAACATATAATGAGATAGAAGAATATATCAAAACTGGCAAAACCAACGCTAGGGCTCAAGAAATTATCGAAGCGGCGAATACAAGAACTCAGCATAAACGCGAAATGCCATATTTTTTTAGAGCAAAGTAAGCATAAAATAAAAAAATCCCCTCTTAATAAATAGGAGGGGCATACATATTAATCTTGCAACGCATCGTAGCCTTCTTCACCAGTGCTAATTCTGTGAACATTCTCTACTGCGTGTACAAAAATCTTACCATCACCGATATGTCCGGTATATAATGCTGTTTTAATAGTAGCAACAACAGTTTCGGTAGGGATTTTGCAAACGACGATTTCGATTTTAACCTTAGGTAGAAGAGTTGCCTCGATAGGGTTACCTCTATAATACTCTGGTTGACCCTTTTGGATACCAAAGCCTAAAACCTGAATTACAGTCATTCCGGTAATGCCAATTGCTTCGAGAGAAGTCTTGAGTTGATAAAATTTTGCCTGATTGGTTATCACGGTAACTTTGGTGATTGGTGCACCAGGATTTGAGTTGTCAACAACAGGTATCGCCTTATTAATAGGCACAATCTCGGTTTCTACTTTGGTTGAAATTAATGTAGGAACGATATCTAGCGAAGTCATAGCAAATCCGGCGTAGCTGCTAGCAAGTGCGTGTTCGCTTAGGTCTAAGCCGATAGTTTCTTCTTCTGCAGATACACGAAGCCCATGGAATCGATCGATTAATGCGAAGAATATAGTCATCACAATTGCTGTATACAAAATTATTGATCCGATACCAACAAATTGAGTGAGTAATAAGTCTGTGCCTCCGCCATATACAAGCCCGCCATCAACGGCAAATAATCCTACTGCTAAAGTTCCCCAGATGCCGTTTACGCCATGAACAGAAACCGCACCAACTGGATCGTCCAATTTAAGTTTGATATCAATAAACTCGATACTTACAACAACCAATATACCAGCAACTAGGCCAACGATCAATGCGCCAAATGCATCGAAACTAGCGCATCCAGCTGTAACTGCAACTAATCCTGCCAACGAACCATTAAGCGTCATCGAAACATCGGGTTTACCGTTCTTAATCCAAGTGTATGCCATAGTTGATAAAGACGCAGCGGCAGGAGCAATAGTGGTGGTTAAAAAGATAGAGCCCAAGCCGCCGATTCCATCGATAGAAGTAGCTGCTGCGCCATTAAATCCATACCAGCCAAACCATAAAATAAAGCAGCCCAAAGCTCCGATGGTTAGGTTGTGTCCAGGAATAGCTTTTGCGACGATATTGCCTGTTGCAGGATCCTTTACATATTTTCCGATTCGAGCTCCTAAAAATTTGATTCCTATTAAAGAAGAAATTCCACCAACGGTATGTATAACAGCAGAACCTGCGAAGTCGACAAAGCCTATTTGATATAGCCATCCTTGAGAATTCCAAACCCAGCCAGCTTCGATTGGATATACTAGCAAGCTTAAAATGAGGCTATAAATTAAATATGAACTAAACTTTGTACGCTCTGCCATAGCGCCGGAGACGATGGTTGCAGTGGTTGCGCAAAAGACTACATTAAAAACAAAGCTGGACCATTCAAAATTGGCATAATCGAAGAAAATATCCAAATCTGGAATACCGATAACTCCAAATAAATAGTTTTCGCTCATCATAAGTCCATATCCTAAAAATGCAAAAGCCATAGTTCCGAGACAGAAGTCCATTAAATTTTTCATGATGATATTTCCGGTGTTTTTGGCTCGGGTAAAGCCTGTCTCTACCATTGCGAAGCCCGCTTGCATGAAGAATACTAATGCAGCTCCAATTAAAAACCAAATTCCAAAAGCATCCATAACCAATTCTCCTTTCTAGCAAAAAAAGAGGCGTATAGTCATTCCGAATAGGAAAAACTACACGCCTTTGTGAGTGTTTACATTTATATATATATGAAGTTGTGAGTTAAATGTTACAAAAAATTTAAATTAATTTACGCTATATAATAATTCACCATAAGTCGGAAGCGGCCAGTATGATGACGCAACTTTAAGCTCTAACGTATCAACAATGGTGCGCACCGAAGTCATAGCAGCAAGCACTTTGTCACGATAGAACTGCGCATTTGCAAGAGTATCGGCTATGGTGTGTGCTTCTAAGATAGTTATGTCGAGCTTTTTGATTTCCTCGAATAGATCATAGGATAATTCGTCCAGATCAGTTGCAATGGTTTGCTCGGTGATAGCGCGTATTCCAGCAGATTGCTTAGCGTTTAAGAGATCAACCACTTGTTTTTGGTACGCCATACATGCAGGAAGTATCAACTGTTTAGCAATGTCAGATGCGGTGAGGGCTTCGATGTTTATAACCTTGCTATACTCTTCTAACAAAATTTCATATCTTGAATGCAATTCTGCTTCTGAGAACACATGATTTTTGGTGAATAACTCAACGCTCTTAGGTGAAATAAATGTTGGAAGAGCATCAACAGTGGTTTTTAAGTTGAGTAGACCGCGTTTTTTGGCTTCTTCGACCCATTCTTCGGAGTAGTTGTTGCCATTAAAGATAATGCGTTGATGTTTGGTGAAAGTATCTTTGATGAGTGCGGCTTCGGCAGCTGCAAGATCTTTGGCACCTTCGAGTTTTTTGGAAAATCCATTTAGCACTTCCGCAACGATGGTGTTAAGAATAATGTTTGGTCCAGAAATAGAAAACGCAGAGCCAAGCATTCTAAATTCAAACTTGTTTCCAGTGAACGCAAACGGAGAAGTACGATTTCTATCAGTAGTATCTTTGTTAAAATCAGGGAGAACACTTACTGCAGTGACCATTTTTGAGCTGCCATGGTTGGTATATGCAGTATCAGTGACGATACTATCTATAATAGAGCTTAGTTCATCGCCGAGAAACATACTAACTATTGCAGGAGGAGCTTCGTGAGCACCCAATCTGTGGTCGTTTGCCGCGCTAGCAACACTAACTCTAAGAAGATCCTGATACTCATCGACAGCCTGAACAACTGCCGCTAAGAATAGTAAAAATTGAGTATTTTCAGAAGGATTTTTTCCAGGTTCTAGAAGATTTTCGCCTGTGTTTGTAGACATAGACCAGTTGTTGTGTTTGCCAGAGCCGTTGACTCCTGCGAATGGTTTCTCGTGTAATAGGCAAGTTAGTCCGTGTCGGTTTGCAACTTTCTTGGCGATTTCCATAGTCAGCTGATTGTGATCCGTTGCGATATTAGTAGTTGAAAATATAGGAGCGAGCTCGTGTTGAGCAGGTGCAACTTCATTGTGTTTAGTTTTTGAGAGAATGCCAAGCATCCATAACTCGGAATCGAAGTCTTTCATAAAGTCACTAACACGAGATTTGAGAGTACCAAAATAGTGATCATCAAGCTCCTGGCCTTTTGAAGGGCGTGCGCCATAAAGTGTTCGACCAGTATATATTAAGTCGGGTCTTTTTAGGAACATCTCTTTGTCGATGAGGAAATATTCTTGCTCGGGACCAACAGTGGTGGTAACCTTGGTAACATCCGATTTGCCAATTATATTTAAAAATTTTGTCGCAGCTTTATCAACTGCCTCCATCGAACGGAGTAGTGGAGTCTTTTTGTCTAGAGCTTCGCCGCTGTATGAGCAAAAAGCAGTTGGAATACAAAGCGTGTCATCCTTGATAAATGCATAGCTAGAAACGTCCCAAATAGTATAGCCGCGCGCTTCAAAAGTGGCACGAAGCCCACCAGATGGAAAACTGGATGCATCAGGCTCGCCTTTTACTAGTTCTTTACCAGAAAATTCCATTATAATTTGTCCTTTGCCATCTGGAGAAATAAAACTATCGTGTTTTTCCGCAGTAATACCTGTCATAGGCTGAAACCAGTGAGTAAAGTGAGTTGCTCCAAGTTCTGTGGCCCAATCTTTCATTGCGTTTGCAACAACATTAGCAACACTAAGTTCGAGAGGTTTGCCGTTTTGAACAGTTTCGTTGATCGCTTTATAGATTGTTTTTGGTAATCTAGCCTGCATTATTTTATCGTTAAACACTTTTGAACCAAAAAGCTCGGGAATATTTTTCATTGTTTTCTCTCCTTATTATCAAAATAAATGATTGATATTAAATAGTTTGCAAATTGCATTACGACATTGTAATGTGTCTATACTTAATATGATTAAAAATACGCAAACTATGCATTCGGAAACAAAAAAAAGACGCTGTGAGCTCAAAATAGCTCGCAGCGCCTTTGCTGTTATTTGAAAATATAATATCATGCTAAAGAATAATTGTCAATAGTGAATTTATATTTTAAAAAAATAAAAAAATATATAAAATGAAATTTATATTTTATAAACTTGCAAAAGGTATAAAAATTTAGAACAATTTGATAAGTTGTTGTTCTAAATTTCTGTATTCTATTAATAATTTGTTATATTTATATTTGTATTCTGAAAAATTTTGTTCGGCAGTAGCGAGGTTTTGAGTTAATAAAGATAGATGATTAAGTTGTTCGACAGAGGGTATAAAAATGGACAGATCTTGCAAAAAATTTAACCGTTCGGATTGTGCCGTTTCAAACTTTTTCTTTAAAATATCATATTCTTTATCTTTATTATATAATTGGTTTTCTTTGTGGAGTAACTCTTCTTCTAATTTATAAATAGCAACATCAGTTTTGAATTGATCGACCAAGGCAGAAATTTTTTGTAAATCTACTATTCCAGATACAGAAATATCATCGCCGCTTCCTGTGGAACTAAATAATCCGTTTTTGCTAAAAATAGTTAGTTGTTTTTTGAAATATTTGTTAAAATTATATGTTTTTTCGATTATTTGAACACAAACATGTTTATAAAACGTGTGAACTCCTTTCATATAATTAAAACTTTCTGTGTAAAATGTGTTAGGATATGTATCTTCAACACCGTCGGTTCCCAAAAAACAAGCGGCAATATTTTTTTCTTTTAGATTAATCACTGTGAATTGCATGCTAGCGGCAGCATCGGGGTCGCAGATAGATGTCGTAATGTTTTTGGTGCATCGAACGTCCGAAGGAATCGGCTGATCTGCAGTTCCATCTTCATAAAATATGATACATCTGCCATCTCCTTGTTGCAATAAAATTAAGCAGTTGGGTAGTTGCAACGCGGCGATCAATGTAGTTCCATATATGCTAGGAGGATAGGTAGGGCTTGATTGTACAAGAAAATCTCTAGGGGGAAAGGATAGATAATCTTCGTTAATGAATAAAATGGGGTTGTTGTTGTAATGAGTAGTTATTTTATCGTTCCATTTGGCGACGATGGTTTGAGTGAGAGAGGACAAAACGATTTGCCGTCTGGGATTGGGGTGAAACAAATCTTCGTAAATAGTATCAGCTGATTCGGGATCAGAAAAAATTAATTCGGCAAGTTTTTTCAATGAACTAAGAGCGGTTTTGGCAGCAAAGCGCGCTCCCGTATTGCTGCGGAAGCATTCGTCGGAACCATGTCCATCTGCAACTACGGCTATGTGATATCCCATTTCAACATTGCTATAAGATGTCGAATAATCCTGACAAATTTGATTGTTGGTGAAATGAGAATGACCTAATACTGTTTGGTTAAAAGTAAATAACATTAGAAGTCACCTTCCTTTAATTGTTTAAGTTGTTCTTCTAAAGCAATACATTCATTTTCGAGAGTAGTATATATTTTTTTATAAGCAATAAAGTTTTTCTGAGCAATTTGAAATGCCTTTTGTGGTTGTGAATTTGTCTTTAACAGAGCGCTAATTTTTACGACTTTCTTTTTGTGTTGAGTAAGGGAAATTTTTACAGTATGTTTGGAATTAAATTTATTCTTGATTAAATATTTTGGTAATGAATAAGCAAAAGTTTGCTTAGCATTTTTTGCTGCAGTAGATAAAATTTGATATTTTCGACTTTTACTGCGAAGTTCGTCTTGTTTCCAATATAATTTTTCTTCTATTGCATAAATTTCGATTTCTCTACAGAATTTATCAGCAAATGTAGCGAGTTTTTCGATATCAACTATTGCCGAAACGGAGACGTCATCGCCACTGCCTGTTCGACTAAACTTTCCATACCTTGAAAAATTAGACAAAAATTGAGAAGTATCGATGGTACTTTTTAAAACCTCTAAGCATAAAAATTTATAAAAAGTGTGTACACCTGCCATATGATAGTGAGAACCAGAAAAAGCCTGATATGTATCTAAATATGTATCGGATATGCCGTCAGTGCCCAAGAAGCAAGCAACTACAGGAGTTTCTGCGAGGTCGATAATTTTGGTGCGAATTCTAGTCGCAGCATCAGGGTCGCACATAGAAGAAGTAACATTTTCGACGCAACGTTCATCCTTTGGAATGGGTTGAGCGATCCTGCCGTTTTCATAAAATATAACGCACTCTCCATCGCCTTGCTGAAATAAAATTAAACATTTTGGCAGATGCAATGCCGCGATAAAAGTGGTGCCGTAGATGGTGGCAATGTCTTTGGCAGAAGCTTGCGATATATTGTTATGGTAATGATCAACAACGGCACAGTTCCAAGTGGTAACGATAGAATCGGTTAGCGCACGAACAGAATTGCATCGCTTAGGAGCAGAAAATAGTAAGTCATTGTATATAGCATCGGGAGATTCTAATACTGCTGCGGCAAATTTTTTTAGATAGTTGATTGCGGTTGTGGTAACTATGGCAGAGCCAACATCACTGCGAAAACATTCGACGGAGCCGTGGCCATCTGCGACTACTGCAATATGATATTGGTTGCGAGGATCTGTATATGATGCAGAATAATCTTGCAAAGGCTGGTTTTGCATCCAATGATGATATCCTTGTACGCTCTGATTAAAAGTGTATAGCATAATGAAATTCCTCTTTTCTTCGATTAATAATTTAATAAGATTTAGTTAACAAACTCCAAATTTTATCACCAGGTACCAAGACTTCCATCTTGGCAATAGATACAGTTTGGTCGGCATATCTATTTGATGTAATCTTAGTTTTTATGGTTTTTAGTGTAGAAGGTACAACTATATATTCGAGTTTTTGGCAGCCGTTAAAAATTGAAAAGCCTATAGATGAAACGCCCTCTAATAATTGGGCATTACATAATTCAAAGCAATTGCCAAAGGCTTCGTTGCCAATATTACGAACGCTTTCGGGTGTTTCGATAGAGCGCAAAATAGAGCAACCTTTAAAGGCGTAATTGCCAATATTGCGAACGCTGCGTGGAATGGTGATAGATTCGATATTGCTGCAGCAGTCAAAAGCAGAATCGCCGATGGCATCTACCGTGGAGGGGATATCGACGGTTTTTAGACTTCTGCAATCGCTGAATGTTTCGGTTTGTATAGCTTTGACGCCTTTTGGTATTGTGAAATGCGTAAGGCTGGTACAATTAAAAAATGCTCGAACGCCAATGGTCTTAAATTTTGATGGCAATTGTAGTGAAGTCAAGTTTCTGCAGTTAAAAAAGGCTTCGTTGCCTATAGATGAAACGCTGGAAGGCATTGTTAAAGTTCGAACGCTAGAGCAATTATAAAAAGCGCGGTCTCCGATAGAAGTGACGCCTGATGGGATTGCAATATTTTCGAGAGCACCCTTATATTTTACCAAAACTTTGTTTGCTATAAGAAATTGATCGTTATCTGTAGGGGGAGGGGGATTGCTTGGTGCAGCGGACTCAATAGTGATATTTGTTTCGACATATTTACCGAACTTAGCATATACAAAATAGTTAACAACCATTGTAGCTAAATCGTCTTGCCACATGTATCGAGAAACTAATTCACTAATAATTATGCCGATGGCTCGAGAATCGTTTTCGGAGTTGACCGTATCGATAATGGATATAGCAACGCCCTGATTTACTGCCAATGTTAGCATATATGTGTCTTTGTTATTTAATAAATCTTTAATGAATGATATCAATCTATGTTTGTCTTTAAAAACTGCAGAACCATATTGAGTATAAATTTGATGAAGTACTTGTGATGTTTCGTTCATTGCAATTCCCCCTTTTGAAGTTATAATAAAGTTAGAGATATTAGCTATTATTTACACGAAAAATTTCCAAAATGAGTCTATAGGAAGTAAAACTTGCATTTTAGTAGCGTCTCGATGAAATTTTTGAATACTTGTTTGAGTAAATTCGGTTTTTGTATAATGGATTTCTGTTAATGTCGCTGGAATAACGATATATTCTAATTGAGTACATTTTTCAAATATAGCAGTGCCAACAGATGTAACGCCCTCCAATATTTCTGCAGTGATTAGGTTTGAACATTCACAAAATGCACTGTCACCAATTGATACTGCACCTGCACAGATGCTGATGGATTTAAGATTTTTACAATTTTTGAATGCGGCATTGGCTATTGTTTGAATTTTGGTAGGTATAGTAATATCGATTAGATTAGTACAGTTGTAGAATGCGTGTGCGCCAATAGAGGTTATGCTTGGGGCCAAATCTACAGTGGTTAAATTAATACATTTGTAAAAGGTTTCATCATTGATTGCGGTAATGCCTGTAGAAATTGTTGCAGTTGTGAGATTGATACAATCCTTAAATGCCTTTGCGCCTAGAGATGTTACGTTTTTTGGGATATCAATAATTGTTAGATTACCGCAATTGACAAAAGCTTCGTCTTCGATAGTTGTAACGCTGGCAGATATCGTGATAGTCTGTACGGTGTGGCAATTGTAAAATGCGCGTTCACAAATAGTTGTAACGCCTGCTGGAATCGTAACGTGTTCTTGCTTGCCCTTATACCTAATTAGGCGACTGTCTATTATAAGAAATTTATTTTTGTCGTGTAGTATTTCGGCAATTGCAGAAGTAGCGGGTTCATATGCTATAGGAGTGTAGGCGCTGCCAAATTTTGCTTGTACAAAGTAATTTACTGCAATTGTTGCAACATCTCTTTGCCACATATACTTGGAAACAAGCTCATCTATTATAGCGGTAATCGCATCATAATCTTCCACCGAAGATACTGTGTTGATTAGCATTGTGGCAACGTTTTGATTTATTGCTAGCGTTAGCATAGAGACATCATTGTTTTTTAACGAATCTTTAACTGTTTGTTTTAATTGTGATTTATCTTGAAAAAATTCATCACCATATTGTGTATAAATTAAATTAAGTGCTGTTGCTGTTTCGTTCATATTAAATTCCTCCATATTTTTAATAAAATTTGTAATTTTTTATAAGAAAACGCTTTAGTTTATAGTTGAGTTTTTCGTAGGTATATTATTATTTATATTAAAACATAGGAGATATCTATGTTAAATTAGTAAAAAAAGTTAATAAACAATTTTGCTTTTTAATGATTGCGTGGCAGCGGGAATTGCGTTTTTGCCTATAAATTTGACTGCAGATGGAATTCTAATAGTCTTCAATTTGGGGCAACCATAAAAGGCCCAATCTCCAATGTGAGTAACGGTTTCTGGAATATTTATACTAGTGAGGTTATCGCAATGCAAAAAGGCTGCCGTTCCTATAGAAGTGACTCCGTTTGGTATAATTAAAGTTTCCAAATTATTACAATACGCAAAAGAATAATTTCTAATAGAAGTCATGCCTGCAGGAATAGATACAGTTTTTAGTTGTGTACATTCTTCGAAAGTGCTGTCTTCTATGCTAGAAACACCGGCTGGAATATTTATATGCTTGAGGTTGGTGCAGCGGTAGAATGCGGCCGCGCCAATAATTTTAAGGTTGTGTGGAATAACAACAGTTGCTAACTCACATTCTGCAAAGGCTCTTGAGTCTATAGAAATCACGGTATTTGGAATGATGGCATCTGCGTGATTGCCGAGATATTTTATAAGAACTTGATTTGCTATATGAAACAGTGAGTGATGCGTGTCCAAAATTGATTGCGTGGTTCTGGTTTTGAGATACTTAGAGGAATATGCTGTTCCAAATTTGGCCTGAACAAAGCATTGTATTGCTGTATGAGCAACATCCTCGCGCCAAAAGTATTTGGAAGACAAGTGTTCGGCAAGTAACTGTATTGCTAGAGTATCGTCTTTGAATTTAATCTTGTCGATAACATCGATGGCAACGTTGTGGTCGACTGCCTGCAATAACATTAGTGTATCTGTGTTTTTAATAAAATCATTAATCAACCCTTTCAATTTAGACTTATTTTTGAAAACTTCTTCTCCGTATTGAACATATATTTTGCGAAGTATTTGTACGGTATTGTTCATGAAAACCTCCTTAATACTCAATTAATAAAATAAAAATTTTACTGCAGAATCTGGGCAGAAGCTGCAGCTGTAATTAATCTCATATTTTACCAATTATCATCATCATCCCAATTATTATTATTGTCCCAGTTGGCATCGTCGTCTTGTGAAGATTTGGAATTATTGCCTAGGTTGGCGATTATGTTGGCGGGTAGAGAGTTGTCGTCTATAGCATCTTGGACAATCGCAGAGCCGTTGACAAAGCTGCTGGTAGTGCGAGATGAAGATGCTAACATGCTGGCGCGTACGGTAACAAATTTCATCAGGCGCTTAAATAATTCCAAATCACTGGTTTTGATTACGGCTTCGCTGTTGCCTACTATAGATGATATGATAGCGGCATCGGCATCGTCTCCGATAGCAAACCCAATCTTGGTGGAGCTTGTATACCAACGGTTTTTGCGCAACTCGGCTAATGCCGCGGCGTATTCATCGGTCGGATATCCATCGGTCATAAAAATAATTACTGGCATTAATGCACCGGTCATAGATTTTAAAAATCCGTTGCGAGATAGTTTGATATCAAGTTCGCGTAAGGCAGCTCCGATGTCTGTTACCCCTCCTGCAGATAGATGCTCCCACTCAAATTCGTCGTCGAGTGATTCAGGGCCATTGTATGTAACCCATTTAGCGCCCGTACTAAACTCCAATACGGCAATTTTGAGTTTTGCATCAGCATTTTTTTTTGCAAGATCTTTGAGCGCAACGGTGCATTCTTCCATTGCGGTATTGAGAGCTGCAATTGGAACGCCGGTCATGCTTCCGGAAGTGTCTAATACATAAAATACATGAAGTTCTTTGCGTGGCATTTCGTCTATTTCGTTAATGGCTGGCATGGTTTATACTCCTTTCTTTGCGTTGATGAAGATGGGTTGTTCGTTTATGGTTAACTGGATTCCCTCTTTTAATGGGACCGCTTCGTTTGTCGCAACTTTGCGTGGCTCACCTTTGGAGGTAATAGCATTCCAGTTGTGACCGCTTTTGTTTTCGATAAAAAGTTTTCCAGATTTTGGGTTTTGTGTAATTAAAGCAACGGGGTCTAACGCCTGGTTATCGTCGGTTATGCTAATTTGGCATTTATAAATTCGACTGCCTTTTAAAGCGGGGATGCTGTATTCACCGAGATTGAGTTCAAATGATACACCAGCGTTGCGGCCGCATTTTTCACATATGGCAACACCGCCGTTGGCAAAAATTTCGTTACCGCAAGAGCAAGAAATAATACTACTTCGAAATCTGGTAAAAACTTTGAGCCATTCGATTTCGGTGGGTCTAGCAGAAGGCTTGGTAAACGATTTTTCGCTAAAAGCTTTGAGAAATATTTCTTTAATATAGTCTGGAAGAGCTGGCCAGATTAGTAGAGAGTTTCGGTGAATGATTTTATCGGGGCCATTGCTTTTATTTTTAGGATCCATTATAAAGACGGGATTGCTGCCATAAAGTTCTTCTTGAATTTTGGGAGTGAGTGCAGGAACAATGTGGCGTTTGCCTTCCAATGGATGATTTAAGCAAAATAAAGCATATAAAATTACAGACATAGAAAAGCGGTCACTGAGGTTGTTGGGTTTAGTTTTGCCAAGAACAACTTCGGGCGCCATATATCTGGGCTTACCGATAATGCCGGTATCCTCACCGTTTGGTGCTACATTATCGTTATCGCAAATCAAAATTTTGCCGTTTTGAGGATTAATAAAAAAATTGCCATCGTTTAAATCTTGATAGCTGTATCCTTGATTATGTAGTTGCCTAAAAGCAGAAACAATATTGAGCGCAGCATCAGTAACGCGGCGATAGGAGCGAAACCGAACAGTGCACAGCAAAAAGTCTGTTAATTCATAATATTCTGCTGGTTTTAAATTCATAATATATCCGAACGTATCTTGATGCCAGTGAGTGATATCGATTGGCCAAAGAAAATCTTCGCTTGGAGTTCCGCGTTCCACATTTTTTTTGAGATTGTCATAAAACAGTTGAGCCTTTGCTTTGTTGCCTAAGGCAGATTTTTTGTACCACTTAAGGGCTTTTTCTTCACCGTTGTAAAGAACTTTGTAAACGCTGCCTTGTCCACCTTCAGCTAAAAACTCTTTTACCACAATATCTTTTTTGCTGAATAAAGTTTGAATCGAGAATCCTAAATTCATGAACAAACCTCCTTCTAAAAATTTTTAACGATAATATTATAACATGTTTTTTGCGAATTTACCATAATTTGGACATATTTAATTTTGTGCAAAAAAATGATAATAATATTGACAAATTTGTAATCAAATAGTATAATTTAGTTTAAGCTAACTTGGTTAAGATTATTTAAGGAGGAAATGATATGACACTAAAAGAAGCGCCAATAAAAACAACTTTTTTGATCAAAGAGATAATTGCTAATGATAAGATAACAGCTTTTCTGCGTACATTAGGATGTATGGATGATGAAGAAATTACTATCATTTCGAAAATAAGTAATAATTGGGTAATAAATGTAAAGGATACCAGATACGCAATTGATAAAAATATAGCAGAGTGTATTGTATTATGTGACTAACTAGGAGGATATTTTATGATAAAAATTGCATTGGCAGGAAATCCCAATAGCGGAAAAACTACACTATATAATGCCCTAACGGGAGAGCAAGGGCATGTAGGAAACTGGTCGGGTGTGACGATAGATAAGAAAGAACACCCTTTGAAGAAAATGTATGTGCCTGAAGGTGAGGAAGTTGTATTAATAGATCTTCCGGGGGCGTATTCAATTTCTCCATATACAGAAGAAGAGGCAATCACCAAAAATTTTATAACAGAAGGGCAACCAGATGTAATAATAAATATTGTGGATGCGGCAAATCTAAATCGCGGATTATTTTTTACGACTCAATTGCTAGAGCTGGGTATTCCGGTAGTGGTGGCGCTAAACAAGCAAGATGCTATTGCCAAAAAAGAAATAATTATCGATAACAAAAAGTTGGCCGATACGCTTAAATGCAAAGTGGTGGCGATATCGGCTCTTAACAAAACTGGTTTGGAAACTCTCGTAAAGGTTGCGCTAAAGCTCAAAGATAAAAAAGAGCAGGAGTGTTTTATGCCAGAGTTGATGGTAGAAATCAATAGTAAAAAAGAAAAAGATACCCTCGATAAAAAACGATTTAAAGCGGTAAAAGATCTTGTAAACGAGTGCGAAACTCGAGCTAAAAAATCTGATGAACTTACATTTTCGGATAAGGTAGATAAAGTTGTAGCGAATAAAGTTTTGGGGATTCCGGTTTTCTTTTTTGTTATGTGGGCCGTGTATTGGTTTTCTCAAAGTTTTGTTGGAGGTAGTTTATCAGACTATTTAAATGATGTTGTCTTTGGCGAGATGGTGCCGGAGGCGGCTCATTCGTTGCTGGCGTCTATGAATGTAAATGAATTTTTATCTGCGTTAATTGTGGACGGAATTGTTGCAGGCTTTGGTGCGGTTGTTGGTTTTCTTCCTTTAATTATGGTGCTATTTTTCTGCTTAAGTTTATTGGAAGATAGTGGATATATGGCTAGAGTTGCTGTAGTTATGGATACTTATTTTAAGAAGATAGGATTGTCTGGAAAATCTGTTATACCTATGGTTGTTGGATCTGCTTGCGCAATTCCTGGAGTTATGGCAACAAGGACTATCGAAAATCCGCAAGAGAAGAAGATGGCGGCGATACTAACTCCGTTTGTGCCTTGTGGAGCGAAGCTTCCAATTATCGCATTGTTTAGTGTCGTGTTTTTGCCAGAGTATTCATGGGTAGGCCCTAGTATGTATATTGTTGCGATTGTGATAATTATTATTTCTGGTCTCATACTTAAAAATATATTTAGAGTAGAATATTCGAAGTCAATGTTTATCGTTGAGCTTCCTGAATATAAAATACCAAGTTTAAAAAATGCCTGTATATCGATGCTAGAAAAAGGATGGGCGTTCATTGTAAAAGCGGGAACCATAATCGTGCTATGCAATATGATTATTTGGCTATTGCAATCATATAATTTTTCGCTCCAACTTGTAGATCATGCTGACGCGAGTATGTTGGCGACAGTGGGAGGATTGATCAGCCCGTTGCTTATTCCGTTGGGAATGGCGGGGTGGCAACTGGGCGCGGCAACGCTTACTGGCTTTGTTGCAAAGGAAAATGTTGTAGGAAGCTTGGCTGTTATGTATGCGGTTTCTGGCACAGCATTGGCATCTGCAAATAGTCCGCTACTATCAGTATTTACTTTGGAGACTGCAATAGCGTTTATGGTATTAAATTTGTTTACGCCACCATGCTTTGCGGCAATAGGAGCGATGAATTCTGAGATAGGAGATAAGAAGTGGCTTGCTATTGGAATCGGATTTCAAATTTTGACCGGATACACTCTTGCGATGATTGTGGCTCAGGTTGGAGCAATTATAAATGGCACTGTTGGAATGGGAATGTTAATTGCGGCAATAATCATTGCAATTGAAATAATCGCCTATATAATGCTTGTAAAAAGAGCCAAAGAAAAAGAAAGAGCACAATTCATGGCAGCGTAGGGAGGAGAAAATCTTATGGGAAATGTCATTGCGGTACTTGTAATAGTGGCTATAGTGGGAGGAATAATCTGCTTTTTGGTGAAGCAACATAAAAATGGCGGCGGTTGTCCGGGCTGCAAAGGTGGCTGCAATAAATCATGTAGCATCAAAAGTAATGAAAGTAATGATAAAGACGATGAGATAGAAAAGTAAGATTTTGAGGCCGGCAATAGTAGCTGGTCTATTTTTATGCCAAAAATACTGGTATGGGTACCTTGAAAAATTTTGTTAATATAGTAACATTTGAAAAAAAAGGAGTTGCTAAGATGAAT
The DNA here is from genome assembly GCF_030708075.1 of Candidatus Epulonipiscium viviparus. Lineage (GTDB taxonomy): Bacteria > Bacillota > Clostridia > Lachnospirales > Cellulosilyticaceae > Epulonipiscioides > Epulonipiscioides viviparus. The sequence continues at coordinate 2,419,047 of NZ_CP117982.1, forward strand.
ATTGGAATTTTGGGAGCAGGGACAATTGCAAATAAGATGGCAAAAACAATTTTGGAGATGGATGAAGCGGTGGCATATGCTATTGCGGCCAGAGACTTAAAAAGAGCCGAAGTATTCAAAGAACAATATGGGTTTGAGAAAGCATATGGTTCGTATGAAGAGATGTTGGCAGATGAAAATGTGGAGCTGGTCTATGTCGCAACGACGCATAATTGTCATTATGAGCAAGTGAAAATGTGTTTGCTTGCAGGAAAACATGTGTTGTGTGAGAAGTCGTTTACAATTACCGCGGCAGAAGCGAGAGAACTGTGTGAGTTATCGGAAGAAAAAGGTTTGTTGCTTGCAGAGGCGATGTGGACAAGATATCTACCAATTTATGGCATATTAGAAGACGTGCTAGGTAGAGGAGAAATAGGAGAGATCTCTTCTGCGGTAGTAAACTTTGGAGGAAATCTAAAAAAAGAAAGAGTTTGGAAAAAGGAGCTTGGAGGAGGAGCACTGCTAGATTTAGGGGTGTATGTATTAACGGTGGCAAGACTAATATTTAAGGCAGAGATCAAAAAAATAGTATCGCTAGCTGTAGTCAATGATGATGATATCGATTATGTAGACAATATAATAATACAATTTGCAAATAATAAAACAGCGATATTGCAAGCAAATCAAACTGCTATTATGAGTTCGCGAGTAGAAATATTTGGATCTACCGGATATATAGAAATGGGATCAGTTATGAACCCGCCAAGCATAAAGGTGTATGGACCAGGACAAGAGTTGCGCAACGCATATAAGAGACCAGAGCAAATTACAGGATTTGAGTATGAGGTGCTTGCGTGCATAAAAGCTATTCGAGAAGGAAAGGTAGAAGTCGAAGAATTGCCACACAAAGAAATGATATATATAATGGAGTTAATGGAAAATTTATTAAAAGAGTGGCGTGCAAATAAGTAGAAGTTGCAAGTGGTTTAACAAACATAAATGCCTGTGTCACTTGCAATTTTATTTTAGGTAGTAAGAATAATTAAGCATAAAATAAATGTTGATAGTAGATAGTACTTTTTTATATTTGTTGAGGCCAATATACAAGCAACAAGAGAGGCGGCACTCCATATAGCCGCTATAGGCCAATTCTGGGTGTAGCCAAAATAGGCAACAGAAAGTAGAGTTACAAACATAACAAATACAGACTCGGCAGCGCTTCCGGTTGTAATGGCGCCAAGGTGTACTTTTTGCGATGTGATAGGTGCTAAAATAGCCACTCCTTTGGGTGTAAAGCAATCGGTAATAATGTGGCTTGTATATCCGATAAGCATTCCAATTGCAGCGTAGGCACCAAAAAATGCATAAACGAGAAGGCTTATAATAGTTGCAACAATAAAGCTGTGGGCCAATCCTCTATGATGAAAATTGAAGGTGCTGGCAAAGGAAAAATATTTATTGATAGAGGTAGAGGGGTGATCTATATCGGGTAATAGACTTCCGGCCATGCTCCAAACAAGAATAGTGGGATTAAGAGTAATGGCTCCTAAGCATACTCCAACTTTGAGGTGTGTTTCTCCGGTCATGTAAAAATCTCCTTTATTAAAATATGTCTAATAATATCACAAATCGACAAGAATTTGCAAGACGAAAATTAATTAAACTTTAATGTATAAAATATAAAAATGATGTCAATTCTCTATATGAGGAAATTTTGATGTTACCTTGTCGATTTTGTAAAAAAAAATATAAATTTAGATAAAAGCGTTGAAATTTGGAAAAGCTTATGATAATATATTGACTTGGAAAAAAATCCTTGCTCTATCTTTGCGGATAGGGCCACTAGTCCAAAAGGAGGTACTCATGACTAATAAGTATGAATTAGCACTTGTGTTAGTTACTTCATTAGGCGAAGAAGAAAAACAGGCTCAACTTGAAAAAATCAAAGAGCTGATTGTACGTTTCGGTGGAGAAATCACAAAAGTTGATGACTGGGGCAAAAAGAAACTTGCCTATGAAATTGACAAGAAAAAAGAAGGTTTCTACTACTTTATCGAGTTCAACGCAGAGCCAGATGCTCCAGCAGAAATTGAGAGTAGACTTAGAATCACAGAAGCTGTTCTTCGCTATTTAATCGTTTCTTTAGAAGAAAAATAGGAAGAAAAAATAAGAAAGATGTATTATGTATTTGAAGGAGGAAAGAAAATGAATAAAGTGATCCTTATGGGACATTTAACTAAAGACCCGGAGGTGCGTTATTCGCAATCAGCTACGCCGCTTGCAATTGCAAGATATGGTATAGCTGTAAAAAGGACATATACAAGAGAAGGAGAGCCAGATACAGACTTTTTTAATATAGTTGCCTTTGGTAAAACAGCAGAGTTTGCAGAAAAGTTTTTTAAAAAGGGCCTAAAAGTGTGTATTGCTGGAAGAATTCAAAACAATAATTGGGAAGATCAAAATAAAGTTAAACACTATAATACTGAAATTATAGTGGATGACCAGGAATTTGCAGAAAGTAAGTCGTCGTTTCAAGCACGTGTAACAAATGGAGGGACTTCTTACAATGATGGTCAATCAAATTATGGTGAGAACAAAGCATATAATCCGACTCCTCCTTCGAATGATAATGACATGGGTGGGTTCACCCCAAAACTTCCTCCTATGGAAGAAGAAGAAGATCTACCTTTTTAATAATTAATGAAGGAGGACTATATCAATGTCAATGCAGAAAAGACGCGGACGCAGAAGACGTAAAGTAAATCAATTTGCAGGCGATAATATTAAAAAAATAAACTATAAGGATATTAACACTCTTAAGAAATTTATTTCTGAACGAGGAAAAATCTTGCCTAGACGAATTACTGGCAACTCTGCTAAAGCACAACGCAAACTCACAGCAGCAATTAAGCGCGCAAGACATATTGCGTTATTGCCTTATACTCAAGATTAATATCAATACTTGAACGATATGAGTATTTAAATGCTTTATAATATCAAAAAGCTTCTATCTGGCGGTTTTTATTAATATCGAAAGCTTAGGATAAGTAGCAAATATAAGTAAATCAAATATGCAAAAAGAAAGGGTATAGACCACAATATGGTTTGTACCTTTTTTTTTATAGCAAAAAATGGATGGTTGCGATCAAATTGGGAAACTATAGTAGTGATATTATTTTTTGATGGAGGAGTTTATGAAAACAGATTTTTTGGATGAAGTGAGTAGAATAGGCTTAAAATTAGAAGAACTATACTATAGATTTGGTTATAGCAAATTTAAGATGAATCGATTTGAACCCTATTCGTTTTATATGAGCAATGAAAGTTTTTTGGAAGATAGTCGCGTTATTACAATGCAATCGGCAACGGGAAAGTTGCTAGCCCTAAAACCCGATGTAACGATGAGTATCGTAAAAAATCATAAAGCCTATGATAAAAGCAAAATATATTATAATGAGCCTGTGTTTAAAGTACCCCCAGGAGAAAGCGACTTTCGTGAAATTAGGCAGGTGGGGCTTGAGTATATTGGGGAGCTGTCGCTCTATCAAACTTTGGAAGTACTAAATTTGGCAATAAAAAGTTTGGCAATGATAGGCGAATTTAGGTTTGTGATCTCTGATATGTCTATAGTAAACTTGCTATTTGATGAATATAATATTAACGCTGAAGATAAAAACGCTATTATACGGTGTTTGCGACAAAAGAATTTACATGATTTGGAAAAATTGCCGCAATCGAGAATTTTTACAAAGTTAGTACAGTTGCCAGCAGACTTTAAAGAAGCCATAACAGTCTTGCTAGAAGATGAAACCTACGCTTGTTGCAAGTCCGAATTAGATAAATTGATGGATATTGCAGAGGCGTTGGTAGAAATTTGTGATATAAATAAGGTTATGTTTGACTTTGCGCATCTTGTAGGAACTCAGTATTACAATGGGCTCACATTTACTGGATATGTACGGGGCGTCGCAAACAAAGTTTTGTCTGGCGGGCGATATGATAATTTGTTGCGAAACATGGGTGAAAAAACTCAAAAAGCAATAGGATTTGCAGTGTATTTGTCCGAAATTGAAAACACACAAAGAGAAGTTTGCGACAAGCAGATAATTCAATATACAAATGTTGTGGAGACATTAAAAAAAGCAAATGAACTCTATGAATCTGGAATAAATTTTTGTGTACGAAAGGAAGAGAATGATGATTGATATTGCGCTACCTAAGGGGCGACTTGGTGACGATGTTTATAGGATGTTTAAGAATATGGGTATAAATGCAGTAGATATAGAGGCAAAGACGCGCAAATTATTTTTTGAAGATAAACAAAATGGAGTGAGATTTTATTTGATAAAGCCTTCGGATGTTGCAGTGTATGTGGAGCGCGGTGCAGTGGATATAGGAGTGGTTGGCAAGGATTCGCTGGTAGAATCTGGGGCAGATGTATATGAGCTACTGGATTTGGGAATAGGAAAGTGTAATATGTGCGTCTGCTCTCCAAATGCATTTGTCGATAAACAAAATAGCGTACTGAAAGTGGCAACAAAATATCCGTATATTGCTCGTGAATATTATGGAGAACGAGAGATTGACATCATCAAATTGAATGGGTCTATAGAGTTGGCGCCGCTAATTGGGCTTAGCCATGTTATAGTGGATATTGTGGAGACAGGAAGCACCCTTCGTGAAAATAATCTGAAAGTTGATACCATAATTATGGAGCTGAGTGCGCGCGTTATAGCATCAAAAAGCAGATATAACTTTAATAAAGATAGAATTGATCAATTGTTAAGAGAGCTAATTTAAAGGAGGACACATGATTAAAATAGTAGATAAAAACACAGAAATTTTGAAACATTCCGCTGAGATTTCGCCTCAGATTGAAAGAGATGCCCAAGAGATTGTGGAAACAGTAAAACGTTTGGGCGATCAAGCGCTTTTTGATTATGCATTAAAATTTGATAGGGCACAGTTAACATCGCTGCTAGTGAGTGAGCAAGAGCTGAAGGATGCGTATGAGAGCATTGATGATGATTTGCTAGGGGTGATCAGGAGAGCAAAGAAGAACATAGAAGATTTTCATAAACGCCAGATTACTAATAGCTTTATGGTAGAAAAGGATGGAATAATAATGGGGCAGCGAGTGACCCCCATAGAGCGTGTGGGGATATATATTCCTGGCGGAAGAGCAGTTTATCCATCTAGTGTATTGATGAATGTGATTCCTGCAAAGCTTGCCGGATGCTCATACATTAGCGTCGTCACTCCGCCAAGAGAAGATGGTACGGTGGCAAAAGAGATACTAGCAATTTGCGCTATGCTAGGAGTAGACCAAGTATTTAAAATAGGTGGCGCAGGGGCAATTGCAGCATTGGCATATGGCACCGAAAGCGTATTGCCAGTGTATAAAATTACAGGTCCTGGAAATGCGTATGTTGCAGCTGCAAAGAAGGCTGTGTTTGGCAAGGTGGGCATAGACATGATTGCAGGGCCGTCTGAGATTTTGATCATAGCCGATGAAAAGCAAAGCCCTAAGGTTATCGCGGCAGACATGCTTTCGCAAGCAGAACACGATATGTTGGCAAGAGCGATTTTGCTAACCACATCCAAGGAAATAGCCGAAGAAGTTGCAACAGAAATCGAAATACAGTTGAGTAAGTTGCCTAAAGAAAAAATAGCGCGCCCATCCATAGATGATAACGGATTGATTGTAGTATGCGATACTCTAAGCGAGTGCTTCGCAATATCAAACGATTTGGCACCAGAACATCTAGAGATCATGCTAGACAATGCGATCAGCTATTTGCCAGAGATTAAGAATGCCGGAAGCGTATTTTTGGGACGCTACACTCCGGAGGCAGTTGGGGATTATTATGCAGGAGTAAATCACACGCTGCCAACTAATCAGACATCCAAGTTTTCATCGGCACTGTCTGTGGATACCTTCGTGAAAAAGTCTACATTTGTTCAGTATACAGAAGAAATGCTCCAAAAGTATAAGGATGATATCGTATTGTTTGCAAAGCACGAAGGCTTAGATGCGCATGCAAGAAGTGTTCAAAGCAGATTTCAGTGAGTAATGATTGCAGCAGGGGCAAATATACTTGCTGTAAATTTTGGATGATGAGAGGATGGTAATGTTATGAGTGTATTTTTAAATAGGCAGCTGGCTGGTCTGATTCCATACACTCCTGGAGAGCAACCGAAACGAGGAGAGTTTATTAAGCTGAATACAAATGAGAGTCCATACCCGCCGTCGCCTCGAGCAGTGGCTGCTGCTGCAGAAGCTGCAAAAACCCTAAATTTGTATTGCGACCCTTCGGCAAAAGCACTGACAGCAGAGTTTTGTAATTATTATAATGTAGATGATGTAATATTTGGAAACGGTTCTGACGAAATACTGGCATTTTGCTATCTGGCTTTTTGTGAGAAGGAGGTGGCATTTCCAAAAATTTCGTATGGGTTTTATCAAGTATTTAGCGATTTGTATAATGTAGTTGCGGAGCAAATACCGCTAACCGAAAATTTTGAAATTGATCCTGCAACATACTTCAATAAAAAGAAAACGATTATAATTGCGAATCCAAATGCACCAACGGGAATTGCATTGAACAAAGATCAGCTGGAAAGCATACTCGCCGCAAATGAACAAAACGTAGTGATTATCGACGAAGCATATGCGGATTTTAGTGGGTTTAGTGCCAGATCTCTAATCGAGAAATACAACAACTTGGTAGTGGTGGGGACCTTCTCAAAATCACGCAATTTGGCAGGGGCAAGACTGGGTTTTGCAGTTGCCAATACAGAGCTCATTAATGATATTGCGTTGGTGAAAAATTCGTATAACCCATATAATGTGAATGCAGTAACGCAAGCAATGGGGGCTGTTAGCATCGCAGAGGCGGAATACTTTGAGAAGTGCGTCGGCAAAATTGTAGCAGAGCGAGAGAAATTTACAGAATTTTTGGAACAAAATGGCTTTTATACGCTTCCGTCGAAGGCAAATTTTGTGTTTACCAAGCCAGCTGCTGCAAGCGGAGAAGAGCTATATGAATATTTGCGTAGTAAGAAAATTTTGGTGAGATATTTTAAAGCAATCCCAGATTTTGTACGCATTACAATTGGAACTGCAATAGAAATGGATGCGGTGAAAGAAGCGATTATAGATTGGAGAAAATAAGTGAGAAAAGCAGTGATCGAAAGAAAGACTAATGAAACGGATATAAAATTGACATTGGAGCTTGATGGAACGGGAACAAATGCGATTGATACAGATTGCGGATTTTTAAATCATATGCTAACGTTGTTTGCGGCGCATTCGCGAATGAATTTGGTGATAACATGTCGCGGAGATAGCGATGTGGATTTTCATCATACAGTAGAAGATATTGCAATTTGCTTGGGAGCGGCAATAGACGAAGCGCTAGGAGATAAACGCGGAATATGTCGCTACGGAAGCTGTACGCTGCCTATGGATGAAGCGTTGGTGAGCGTATTTCTGGATTTTAGTGGACGAGGACACCTTGAAGAAAATTTGAATATAAGCCAAAATAAAGTGGGTGACTTTGATACTGAGTTGTGCAAAGAGTTTTTGCTGGCTATTGCTAGAAGCTACGGAAGCTGTACGCTGCCTATGGATGAAGCGTTGGTAAGCGTATTTCTGGATTTTAGTGGACGAGGACACCTTGAAGAAAATTTGAATATAAGCCAAAATAAAGTGGGCGACTTTGATACTGAGTTGTGCAAAGAGTTTTTGCTGGCTATTGCTAGAAGCGCAAAGATGACGCTGCATGTGGTACAAGAGCGAGGAAAAAACGCGCATCATATAATAGAGGCCGTGTTTAAAGCGATGGCTCGTGCAATGCGTGAAGCGGTAACAATCGATCAAAAATTTAGGAATGAAATTCCATCGACAAAAGGAGTGATATAGTTGGTTGCTATTATCGACTATGGAGTGGGCAATCTGTTTTCGTTGCAAGCATCGTTGAATAAAATAGGAGCGATGGCTGTTGTTACAAATGATGAAGCAAAAATAGATGCCGCGAGCCATATAATTTTACCCGGAGTGGGAGCATTTGAGGACGCAGCGAAGTTGCTAAAAGAATACAAGATGGATGAAGTAATTTTGAGTAACGCAGGAAAAAAGCCTATTTTGGGAATTTGCTTGGGTATGCAGCTACTATTTGATAGAAGTTTTGAGTTTGGAGAGCATAAGGGGTTGGGGCTGATTGCTGGAGATATTGTTCCGCTAAAAGGAGCGATAGATTCGAAGCTGAAGATTCCGCATATGGGGTGGAATAAGTTATACAAGACTAACTCGTCGTCTATTCTAAAATACACATCAGAAGGCGATTATGTATACTTTGTACATTCGTATTATGCCAAAGCAGAATCAAAATATATCACGAGTGTTGTAAAATATGATATCGATGTTACTGCAACTGTACAGAACGGGATGGTATTTGGTACGCAATTTCATCCAGAAAAATCAGGCGAGTGTGGGCTGCGTATCCTAAAAGCTTTTGTGGAGTGCTAAAATAAAATAGATTGGAGTATATATATGAGAATATTTCCTGCAATAGATATAAAAAATGGTCAGATTGTGAGGTTAACAGAGGGTAAGTATGATCAGGTGAAGGTGTATTCGAAAGATCCAGAAGAGGTGCTAGAGCACTTTACTAAAGAGGGAGCGACGGCATTACACATCGTGGATCTAGATGGGGCCAAAAGCGGAACGATAGAAAATCAGAATACGATAAAAACAATTTTGAAAAATAGGCATTTCGTAACGCAGCTAGGAGGAGGAATTAGAGATGAGAGCACCATCAACCACTATTTGAATATGGGTGTGGATCGCGTAATTTTGGGAACAGTTGCAGTAGAAAATCCAAAGTTTGTTGAGGAAATGGTCAAGAAGTATGATCAGCAGATTGCAGTAGGAGTGGACGAAAAAGATGGGCAAGTGCGAGCGAATGGTTGGCTTGTTAACTCCAAAGTGAATGCTATTGAATTTTGCAAAATGTTGACTGCCATGGGGGTTGCGACAATTATATATACAGATATTTCAAAAGATGGAATGATGGCTGGGTGCGATATGGCATCATATAGACAGCTGTGCAAAGATAGAAATGTGAATATCATCGCAAGCGGTGGCGTAACTTCCATTGCGGAGATCAAAGAGCTAAAGCGCATTGGCGTTGCTGGCGTAATCGTTGGCAAAGCAATTTATGAAGGCAAGATAGCGCTGAGGGAGGCCACCGCAATATGCTAACAAAAAGGATAATTCCGTGTTTAGATATTCGTGACGGAAGAGTAGTTAAAGGTGTCAATTTTGAGGGTGTAAAAGATGTATCAGATCCGGTAGAGCTCGCAAAGTTTTATAATGATGAAGGTGCAGATGAGCTGGTTTTTTATGATATTACTGCAAGCTTTGAAGGACGGAAGTTGTTTACCCAAATTTTGGAAGAAGTAGCATCAGAAATTTTTATTCCGCTAACAGTTGGTGGGGGAATAAATTCTACAGCAGATTTTGACCGAGTTCTAAAGTGTGGTGCGGATAAAGTTTCGGTAAACTCTGGTGCTATTAAAAATCAGCAGTTGATACAAGAGGCCGCAAAAAAATATGGCAGCCAATGCGTGGTGCTTTCGATAGATGCCAAGCGAGTGGGAAATGAATTTAAAGTTTGTACTATGGGCGGTCGAAATCTTACACAAATAGATGCGATAGAGTGGGCAAAAGCTGGGGAAGCGCTAGGTGCGGGAGAAATTGTTCTCAATAGTATTGATACGGACGGGGTTAAAAATGGATTCGACTTGGAGATGCTAAAAGCTGTGTGCGATGTAGTTAGCATACCTGTTGTTGCAAGTGGCGGAGCAGGTGGAATGGAAGATTTTGGGACATTGTTTAAAACTTTAAGCAACGTCGATGCGGGGCTTGCGGCCTCCATATTTCACTATAAGCAAGTTCGTATATCGCAACTGAAAAACTACCTTGCAGAAAATGGAATAGAAATGAGGAAACTACATGATAAAGTTTGATGAGCAGGGGCTGATTCCTGCAATAGTACAAGATTTTTATACGAGAGAAGTCCTGATGCTAGCATATATGAATCAGGAAAGTATTGATATAACAAAGTCAGAGGGATATACTTGCTTTTACTCGAGGAGTAGAAAAAGACTGTGGCGCAAAGGTGAGGAGAGTGGGCATAAGCAGCGAGTGATGCGAATGAGCCTAGATTGTGATAGCGATACGATGCTAATAGAGGTGTTACAAACTGGAGTTGCGTGCCACACAGGTGCTCCATCATGCTTTTTCAATTTGGAAGTAGAGGAGCGTGCACCATTTTCGATGTATGCGCTATACGATTTGCTATTAGATAGAAAGACAACCAAAAAGGAAGGCTCGTATACGACGTATTTGTTTGATAAGGGCAAAGAAAAGATTTTAAAAAAGATAGGCGAAGAAGCAACAGAAGTGATAATTGGGGCTATGAAAAATGATAAGAGAGAGACCATATATGAGATTGCGGATGTAGCGTACCATATTATGGTATTGATGCTAGAAATGGGTATTACGATTGATGAGATTAAAGACGAATTGGCGAGTCGACATGTAATAGATAATAAGATAAAGCAGGAGACTCCAACATAGGCAATGCTTGCTGTAGTTGCGAATGATATAACGGTGGCTACAGCAATTGTAATTAATTTTCTATTGCTTTACGTGCATTGCGAACGATGATGTCTTTGCCGCGCCAGCCACAAGAAGTTTGCTGGATGAAGTCATTAAAAAATTGATCATTCATTTCGGCGTAGAAAGCCGGAGCATAATTCATAAAGTCGAGCGTGGCAAACTCTGGAAGCGGGCTTTTGGCTATATGTCTATTACATGAACAAGCGTCCTGACATGCATCGCAGCCAAAAATTTGCCCATCTAGTAGATCAACTTCGTCTGGAGTAAGACGTTTTTTTTGTGTAATAAATGATATGCACTGAGTGATGTCTTGAATGCCACCGGTGGGGCAAGCGTTGGTGCAGCGTGTACATGAGCCGCATAAGTTTTCTATGGCAACATCAGTTTTGGTAGGAATAAAGTCGGTGACCACTTCGCCTAAAAATACATATGAACCATATTTTTCGGTAGTGATCAAGCCGTTTTTTCCGATAAATCCAACTCCAGCAAGCTCTGCAATACTTTTTTCTGGAAGTGGATTGTTATCTACATAAGCGGTGGCGCAAAATCCATCGGCAATAAGTAGATTACAAATTTTATCAAGATAGCTACGCACTACCTTATGATAGTCGAGGCGTTTTGTATAAATGGAAAATCCATTTTCGCTGTTGGCATCTAGATGGTTATATGGAAATGCTATAGAAATTATGGTTTTCATTTGATTGGCAATTTCAAAGCGAATTATTCCAAATGTATCCAGGTCCAAATCATTGATATATTTTCTAAGTTTTTCATCTGTCATAGTAGTTACTTCCTTAATATTAATCGTTTTCGGACTTGGCAAAACTTTCGCTGAATACATTGCCGACGCATCGAATTATGATTACTCGCATTAGAGCGCATAACGGAACTCCCAACAGCATTCCCAAAAGACCAAATAAGTCTCCACCAATCAAAATAGCAAGCAACACCACGATTGGGTGTAGCTTTACGTTGGTGCCTAAAATTTTTGGAACGATAATAAATCCGTCTATTTGTTGCAATACAAAAACTATTAGCATAGCATATATGGCTTGCTGTATTCCGCCACCGATTGCCCCGAGAATGCCAGCTAATAGCAATCCAACAACGGGGCCAAAGTATGGAATGATATTAAAAACTCCAGAGACTACGCCTATAATTACCGCAAAGTCGAGCTTAATCAAGCTAAGACCAATTCCAACTAGAACCGCCATAATTAAGGCGTCCAATATTTGACCACGCACATAGCCGGTCAAAACAGAATTTAAGTCGCGACCGATACTAGTAACTCGTTTATACCATTTTGGAGTAAATATAACAGACAGAATGTTATTGACTATTTTGACCAATTTAGGTTTATCTTTCATGATGTATATTGCTAAAATGACGCCAAATACGATATCGATGAGATTTTTGCCTATGTCAGCAACCCAAGTCATAGAGATCTGCCCAAACATGGTGGCCCAAGAGTTGATGGTGGTGTATATGGTGGTGAGAATTTCTCGTGCTTTCATAGACATTTCGTCGGTTGCGAGTTGATTAACTAGCGTTTCGGCAGTAGCCTGAAAATATGATATATACGCATTGATAGTTTGAGAAAGCCCTTTGATATCTGTCTTATGAATTACCTGCTGCATATTCATTATGATCATAAGCACAAAAAGTCCAATGATAGCAACTATTGTGAGGATAGCAAAAAATGTTGAGATTCCTCTAACACGCGAAGAAGATAGATGCGGACGAGATAGTGACGATATATACAAATCGACAACGGGCTCCATCAGATACGCAAGCACTAGGCCGATTAGCAAAGGCGACAGTAAATCGATTGTTCTGTCAAATAGCCAGTGCAGCCACCCCATTATAGGTATAAATTTAATCATACAGATAGAGATGAGGATAGTGATGACGATGCTAATGACAACGTATACGCATATGGTGTAATATTTATGGCGCCTTTCGATCTTCATTATATCTCCTCAAGCAAAGTAATTAAAAAGCCATACATTTTCTCGAAAGAGCTGATACTCATCTTTTCTTTTGGCGTGTGTATGTCATAGACGTTTGGACCAAAGGAAATAGCATCGAGATCATCTATTTTGAGAGACAGTATGCCACATTCCAGGCCCGCATGCACGGCTCGAACTTCGGGGTCGACTCCATATAATTTGCGATACGTTGCAACTGCGGCATCACGAACTCGAGAATCTTGCTTATACTGCCACGCTGGGTAGTCTCCGGTCTCAGAAAATTTAACGTCCATCACTTTGGCAATAGTTTTAATTTTATGTGTAAGGTCAATTTTTTTGGATTCTACAGAGCTTCGAAGAGAGAGTGTAATTGTGATAACGTTATCAGCTGTTGAAATGACGCCAAGATTTAGCGAAGTTTCGACTAAGTCTGCTATATAACAACTTTTGGCAACAACGCCGTTTGGCAATATACGTAGTAGGTCGATCAGCTTTTGTTTCGTATCGCTCATAAACTTTGTCTGCACAGTAGTTTTTTCCACGTGTAAACTAATGTCAGCATCTTGTGCGGCGTATTCAGCTTTTAGTGTTGCAGCTATGTCTTCGATATATTCTAGCATAGCAGGGGCTTTTTCGTCAACCACTGTGATTACGGCATCGGCTTCGCGGGCGATAACATTGTCCTTGCTGCCGCCATCGAGGCTGGAGATGCCGATGTGAAATTTGTCGTTTAGGAGATCCAAAACTCGCCCCATCACGACGTTTGCATTGGCGCGTTCCTTGTGAATTTCTGCTCCAGAGTGACCTCCTTTTAGGCCTCGCAATTTTAGAGTATATGCCACTTCGCCTGGTGCGATAGATAATTTGATGCCATTGATGGTAAGTTTAATTCGCAAGCCACCTGCGCAACTGGTTAAAAATTCTCCTTCGATATCAGAGTCGAGATTAATTAATGTGTTGCCCTGAATTAGTTTGCGGTCTAATGCAATGACCCCACCCATTCCGGTTTCTTCTTCGGTGGTTATTAATAAGCAAAGGGGAGGGTGCTTGAGGGTTGTATCTTCGATGATTGCCATCTGATATGCAAGAGCAACGCCGTCGTCTGCACCCAAAGTTGTGCCTTCTGCATATAAAAAGTCGCCATCGGTTTTGAGGTTGAGGGGGTCTGTTGCAAAGTCAAATTCGGTTTGCTTATCTTTTTCGCACACCATGTCCATGTGCCCTTGAAGTATAATCGTATCTTTGTTTTCGTATCCGGGGCTGGCTGGTTTATATATATAGACGTTGAGTGCGTCATCTTGCGCGACTTCTAACCCCGCATTTTTGGCAAAGCGAACCAAATAGTTACTCAGCTCCCTTTCGTTTCCAGATCCATGTGGGATAGTGCATATTTGCTTAAAGTGTTCTAAAGCTGTGCTCATAAAAAGCCTCCTAATATGTGTATTTTTGGTTAGTATTCTAATTATGGGCAGCTTTTATTCAGATAGTTTGGATTTGAGCTAATGCTGCTAATAAGCGATCGATATTTTCGTCTGGAGTGGCCCAAGATGTAACAAAACGGATTACTAGCCCATCTGGGTGAGGCTCCCAAACTTCGAAATCAAATTCTGGCATCGATAAAAGCTTTTGGTATTGGGCAGTAGAAACGATCACAAAAATTTGGTTGGTTTGCGTTGGGGTAAGAAGCTTAAAGTTGAGATCCACAATGCTTTCGCTAAGCCTTTTTGCAGTTGCATTTGCATGGTAAGCTAGATCATAAAATAAATTATCTGAAAACAGTGTCGCAAACTGAATTCCTAGCAAACGGCCTTTGGCTAACAGAGCTCCGCGTTGCTTTATAAAATATTGAAAATCTGATTTAAGATTCTCGTTTAGGATCACGAGCGCTTCGCCAAACAGTGCTCCGTTTTTGGTGCCGCCAAAATAAAATGCATCGACGCAATTGCATATGTCCGCTATAGTTAGATCGTTAGAATCGCAGGTAAGGGCAACGCCGAGCCGAGCGCCGTCAAGGTATAGTAATAAATTGTGTTGCTTGCATACTTGGCTGATAGCATAGAGCTCTTCTTTGGTATAGACTGTGCCATATTCTGTAGAATTGGAAATGTATACCAATCGCGGTTTGGTCATGTGAATTGGCATATGATTTTTGATAATAGGAGCAATTTGATCTGCAGCAAGCTTGCCGTCGTGGTTGGCAACTGTGATAATGGCATGGCCGGTGGCTTCTATTGCGCCAGTTTCATGAAGCTGAATGTGCCCGGTATCTGGCGAAATTATTCCTTCGTGAGGTCGCAAAAATGCGCTAAGAGCAGTGAGGTTGGTTTGCGTTCCGCCCACAAAAAAATGTACATCGGCGGCGTCGTTTCCGATGTGTGCCCTAATTAAATCTTGTGCCCTACTACAAAATGGATCGTCGCCATATCCTCTGGTTCTCATAAAATTGGTTCGTGTAAGCTCTTCTAAAATAGCAGGACAAGCTCCTTCGCTATAGTCGTTTCTAAACATATATCACACCTCCGTAGATTTTCATGCATATAGAATATCAAAAATTGTAGCGTTAGAATAGGCGTTGGCACCTTGAAATGCTAAAAAAATGGAGTTAATCTAATAAATGTAACATCACAAATTAAAAAATTGAGGAGTAACTGCTATGAAATATTCAGGAGAAGAAGGATTGCAGTATCATATTCAAACAAGGCCAGGAGATGTTGGGAAGTACGTTATTTTGCCAGGCGATCCAAAGCGATGCAAAAAGATAGCGGAGCATTTTGATAACGCGGTGTTGGTTGCAGATAGTAGAGAATATGTAACCTATACAGGATACCTAGAGGGGACAAAGGTGAGCGTAACGTCGACGGGAATTGGCGGGCCGTCTGCGGCAATTGCGATAGAGGAGCTTGTACGATCTGGCGCAGATACATTTATACGCGTGGGCACCTGCGGCGGAATGCAAACAGAAATTGTGGGTGGAGACATAGTGATAGCTACAGCTGCGATCCGAATGGAAGGCACTAGCAAAGAGTATGCGCCGATAGAATTTCCTGCAGTAGCAGATTTGGAAGTTACGAATGCGCTTGTGTGTGCTGCAAAAAAACTGAATTTTAAGTGGCATGCAGGAGTGGTTCAATGTAAAGATTCGTTTTATGGGCAGCATAGCCCAGAGATTATGCCTGTAAATTATGAGTTGCTGAATAAATGGGAAGCATGGAAAAAGCTGGGATGTAAGGCTTCGGAGATGGAGTCGGCGGCGTTATTTACAGTTGCGAGCTTCTTGGGAGTGCGTTGTGGATCGAGTTTTTTGGTTGTCGCAAATCAGGAGAGAGAAAAGATGGGGCTTGAAAATCCCGTAGTTCACGATACGGAAATGGCCATAAAAGTGGGAGTAGAAGCTCTGAGAGAATTGATTAAGCAAGACAAAAAATAAGAACGATTCAGCAGAGAGCATCAAAGAGATAATGTTTTCTGCTGAGATTATCGCTATAATTTTTCGATGGCGATAATAAAAGGTGCGTTGTTTTTTTGATTAAGAAATTTGTATTCTAACACTGAAAAACTTTTTTGATCTAATGTTTGGCAGAAACTGCGCAAAGCTCGCTTTTCTAATTTGCCGTTGCTATGTCCATGGTATACAACCAAAACGATGATGCCATTTGGCTTAAGGTAATCGAGCAAGTGGTCGACGGCTGTAATTGTAGTGTGTGATTGCGTTGTAATAGAATGGTCACCCTTGGGCAAGTATCCGAGATTGAATATAGCAGCTGCGATTGAAGATTCCATATATTTGTGAGCAACTTCGTGCCCATCTTTAATTACTTGTACGCAGTCTATATTATGCTCAGCAAGCAAGCGGGTTGTCTCTGTTATTGCAACATCCTGAATATCGAATGCATAAACTTTGCCTTCGGCACCCACCAAATTGGCCAAAAATAGGGTATCATTTCCATTTCCACAGGTTGCATCAACAACGGAGTCACCAGCTGCAATGGCCTGTGTTAGCAAAAACTTTGCGTAATCTAGCATTTGTTTTAAAATCATATTTTCACATCCTTTGGCTAAGAGTATTCTCAAAAAGATAGTAAAATAAACAGCAAACGAATAACTCGCCTATTTTTGTGATGAAGTCTTTTTATTAAAGGCAATATAGGCCAATGCAGCTGCGGCAATTCCGATGGCTACTCCGGCGAGTTCGGCAATTTTGATGCTTCCAAAAACTGAAGTGGCGATAGCTCCAAAGCCTTCTGGTGCAACTAAAATATAGCAGGTAACAACTACAGTCATAAACATAGCTGGAATAACTGCAATGAAAAAGTTTGAGCCCTGCTTTTTTAGAAACGCGGCTGCGGTCCATAGTGCGATACAAGCAAGAGTTTGGTTTGCCCAGCTAAAGTATCGCCAGATTATATTGAAGTCGATGAATAACAATGAAACTGCAATAATAAAGATTGGGATAACAATAATATATCTGTTGCGAGATTTTGTTTGATCGATTTTGAACGCATCGGCAATGGTTAGGCGCAAAGCTCGAAATGCCGTATCTCCAGAAGTGATGGGGCAAGCAACTACACCAAGTACCGCAAGCACCATGCCTACATTGCCCATAAGACCTTGTGAAACTGTATTTACAACAACTGCCGCAGGACCAGTTTCGGAAAGCCCCTGTAAACTGCCAAAGAAAGTCATAGCAGCAGCAGCCCAAATTAATGCAATAATGCCCTCCGAAATCATAGCACCATAAAATACGCGGCGACCATCTCTTTCGTTTTTGATACATCGGGCCATCATAGGAGATTGAGTTGCATGAAAACCGGAGATCGCACCACAGGCAATAGAGATAAATAAGTATGGAAATATAGATTGATCGTTTACGTGAGGATTTGAAAAACTAAACTCAGGGATATCCATAAACATTCCGTTAGCGATCATGCCGCCCAAGATTCCAGCAGCCATAACGAATAGAGCAATGCCGAAGATAGGGTAAATTTTGCCAATAATTTTATCGATAGGCAATACCGTTGCGACTATGTAGTATACCATGATGATTGCAACGAAGATCCATCTATTTTGGTTGGTTAAGTCGGCAAGCAAATCTGCTGGAGAAGAGACGAATACAACACCAACAAGAAGAAGTAAGATGCATGAAAAAATAGCCATCAGCCTTCTCATGCCAGTGCCTAAGTTATCTCCCACAAGAACAGAAACTGAAGCGCCGTCGGATCGAAGAGACATCATTCCGATCATAAAATCGTGTACGGCACCTGCAAAGATGCATCCAAAAACAATCCATAAAAACGCATTAGGTCCCCACATAGCTCCTGCGATGGCGCCAAAAATTGGTCCAGTGCCTGCAATGTTTAGAAATTGAATTAAGAATGCTTTCCAGGTTGGAAGTTCAACATAGTCTAAGCCGTCGCTTTTTTTGATTGCAGGAACAGCTCGATCGGGATCAATGCGAAAGATTTTTTCTGATATTTTGCCGTAGATAAAGTAGCCTGCAATTAGTAAAATTAATGAAACAATAAATGTAATCATGTTAACACCCTCCTTTTTTATATAAAGAATTATACACCATATGAAATAATTGTGCATTAATTTTGCAGCAAAAGAAAAAGAACATGGTAAAGTAATGAAATTTCATGAGTAAAATATTGGAATATGAGTTATACTTTATAAGGAAGGCAAAATATTAGAAAGAAGGAATCGGCTATGCAAAGTGCGTTTGATACACTCAACAAGTATATAGGGTCATTGTTGTTGAACATAGGATTTTCGGCACCTCAAAATGTGCAAGAGCTAGAAGAGATTGTGAATAAGGTGTTAGAAGAGCATAAAAACTCTAACGATGCAAATGAACAAATGATGCGAACATTGTTTTATGAAAGCGCTAGGAATGCCATGGCAAACATAGATAAATGTAAAGATTGGTTTGAGTATGTAAATATGATACAGGTAGAAATAGAAAAAATGATGGGCTTAAATTTTGAAAGTAAATAATGGTATACTTTGAAAAAAAATGTGCCATAATTATTAAATAAGAATGAATGACTATAGGAGGAACTACAATGAAAAAAACTAAAGAGAATGATCTATATTCTAAGAGCGATACAATGTTGCTTGAAAAAAACGTAAAGCATAATAATCTACCAGA
Source organism: Candidatus Epulonipiscium viviparus (assembly GCF_030708075.1). Classification (GTDB taxonomy): domain Bacteria; phylum Bacillota; class Clostridia; order Lachnospirales; family Cellulosilyticaceae; genus Epulonipiscioides; species Epulonipiscioides viviparus. Next base: position 2,437,831 of record NZ_CP117982.1, read on the forward strand.
TGCTCCAGTTGAGTTAGTGGCAAGAGATATGCTAAGAAAAATACAAGAGATTTCAAATGATATAGTCATAAAAGAGATGTTCAGAAAATTACAAGAAGTGACTGTAAGTTTGCAAAACGCAGCGCAAAAGATGCAAAAAACTAAAGAAAAATTGATAAAGAATAATGCTGAAATGGAGGAAATGAGAGAAAGTATACCCATTGTAAAAGAGGAAAAGTCGGATGATTTTGAAATTGTAGATGGCGTTTTGGTTAAATATACAGGTGAGCGAGGGTTAGTAAAAATTCCAGACGGAGTAACTGCAATAGAGACGAACGTATTCAGTAAGTGTGAAAAAATAATATGGGTAGTTATACCAAATAGTGTAAAAAGCATTGGCAGATATGCATTTGAAAGTTGTAAAAATTTGGTAGTGGTAGATATGCCGCAAAAGTTGACCGAGATTGGTGTCGGAGCGTTTTTAAATTGTAAAAAATTGAAGTCGATATCTATTCCAAAAGGTGTAGAGCATATTAAAAACCTAACATTTGCGTCGTGTGCTCAATTGGCAACTATAAAAATAGCAGAAGAAGGCGTAAAAATAATTGATAACTCGGCGTTTTATGGATGCGAAAAGTTGGAGGAAGTAGTTTTTCCAAAGACACTGAAAGCAATATCAGAAAATGCGTTTGCGTTTTGCGATGAACTAAAGCGCGTAGAACTTCCAAAGGAAATAAGTAGTATAGCGAAGAGAGCGTTTTTTAATTGTAAGAATTTGAAAGAGATTTCGATGCCATCGGTTAAATGTAAAATTGCAGATAGGCAAATGAGTTTTATAAATTGCGTGATAACCGAAGGTTTTGTATGGGAAGTATTAACCAAAGATAATAACTAATAATGATAAGCCACGTCTTTGCGAATTAGATGTGGTATTATTTTTGCTAATATATTTACAGTGATGACAATAGATGGTAAAATTAGTTTTGGACCATATAATACATATTGAAATAATATAGAAAGGGGCAGCCATGCAAATAAACATGCGTAATAAATTGAGGATGCTAAACATCAAACAAGAGGAAAATATTGTTATAAAATCGGATATATTTATGAACGAAGAAGAGCGCAGGTGGTTTGAGCTTGCAGTAGAGGGAGACGCAGAGGCGCAGTATAGGATAGGGGTTTGCTATAAACTAGGAAAAGGAGTAGAGAAAAACATAAAAGAGGCAGTTAAGTGGTATACAATGTCGGCCAACCAGGAGCATGCTATGGCACAAAATAGCTTGGCGGCGTGTTATGAGCAGGGAGTGGGAGTGGAACGAAGCCCGGAGAAAGCTTTTCAATTATATAATAAAGCTGCCGAGCAAGGGTATCTATTGGCACAGAACAATCTGGCTATGTGTTATGAACGAGGAACTGGGATAATAGCAGATATGGATCAGGCCATAAAATTACTGACAGAAGCTGCCGAAAAAGGAAACAGTACTGCGCAAAGTAATTTGGGTTTGCATTACGAAAAAGGGAAGGGTGTACGGCAAGATTGCGATATCGCAGTGAAATGGTATAAGCTGGCGGCAGAGCAAGGAGACGTCTTTGCGCAAACAAATTTGGGGTATTTATATGCAACTGGAATGGGAGTAAAACTAGACTTAGAGGAGTCTGCAAAGTGGTATACAAAAGCTGCCGAAAAAGGAAGCCCGCGAGCGCAAAACAGCATCGGCATATGTTATTTTTATGGAAGAGGCGTCGTAAAAAATCTAGAAAAGGCCATAGAGTGGTTTGCCAAGGCCGCAGAGAAAGAGTATGTTCCTGCGCAAAATAATTTGGGAATATGTTATGGAACAGAATCAGAGTGTAGAGATTTGTCGGCGGCAGTTAAGTGGTATACAAAGGCCGCGGAGAAAGATTATATGGAGGCTCAATTTAGTTTGGGAATGTGTTATAAATATGGTGAAGGAACAGAAGTAGATTTGCTGGAGGCATTTAAGTGGCTAAAGAAAGCGGCAGATAAGGGGCATGGAGACGCGCAATTTAATCTTGGCTGGTGTTATGAATTTGGGGAAGGAGTAACAAAAAACATTGCAGAAGCTGCAAACTGGTATGCAAAGGCTGCTGAGCAAGGGCATGAGAGGGCACAGATCAATCTAAATTTATTATAAGGATATTATAAGGAAAGCAATTGATGATACTGGGTATATTACCCAGTTATTTTCGTTGCTAGGGAAAATAATGTAATAGCAGATTCTATATGAGAATATATTGTACAAGTATAGAATAGCAAAGGAGGAAACCTTATTTTTAAAAGAGGATATATGTTCAGGACACAAGTGTCATCCAAAAAAATGCATTTTAATCCACAAACGCAAAAGATATATATACCAACGATCCCTCAAGGGTCAATAAGAGATATGATGGCAACGAGGAATCAGTTCGTGCAAGATGCGATGGCACCGAGAAATCAGTTCGCGCAAGATGCGATGGCAACGAAGAATCAGTTCGCGCAAGATACGATGGCAACGAGAATCAGTTCGCGCAAGATGCGATGGCACGAGAATCAGTTCGTGCAAGATACGATGGCAACGAGAAATCAGTTCGCGCAAGATGCGATGGCACCGAGAATCAGTTCGCGCAAGATGCGATGGCACCGAGAATCAGTTCGCGCAAGATGCGATGGCAACGAGAATCAGTTCGCGCAAGATGCGATGGCAACGAAAATCAGTTCGCGCAAGATGCGATGGCACCGAGAATCAGTTCGTGCAAGATGCGATGGCACCGAGAAATCAGTTCGCGCAAGATGCGATGGCACCGAGAAATCAGTTCGTGCAAGATGCGATGGCAATGAGGAATCAGTTCGTGCAAGATGCGATGGCAATGAGAATCAGTTCGTGCAAGATGCGATGGCAACAGGGAATCGATCGATACGCGATATAGCAGCTGAAAATCGGCCAACACGCGATATAGCAACAGAAGATAGCAACGATCCCCCGCGAAAATACATAAGAGATTTATAAAAATTGATAAGAATAAACATCCCAATAGTTATAGAATACAAAGCATCATTGGTGTTGCTATTATATTTATAACTATAGCGATAATTTATATACAGCTAGACAGAGAAACGCTTCCGACGTCTATGGCAATGGCGAAGTTGCAAACCACCACGATAGCAACGCAGGCTATCAATGAAGCAATAGCTCAGACCCTTGCAACAAACCAAACTACGATAGAAGATTTGCTAGCATATGACTACAACGATGACGGAGATCAAGTTTCGTGGAATGTAAACTCAATATTAATCAATAATTTATGTGCACAAATAATAGCGAGATGCTCCGATGCGCTTCAAAACATAGGGGTGCTGCCCTTTAAGATACCGTTGGGAAATTTGACAGGAAGCAGAATCTTTGCTAATTTGGGACCAGAATTAACGATAGAAGTGTTGCCAATAGGAACTGTTACAGTAGACTATGATAACGATTTAAAGGAGACGGGGATCAACCAAGTAAATCACACGGTGTGGCTCGATGTGGTGGCCACTATTCAGATAGTGGTGCCATTATTTGAGGAAGAAGTGGTGGTAGCGAGGCGAATAATGTTAATAGACAAAGTAAGCTCCGGAGAAGTGCCGCCAAGTTATGTAAACGTTCCGAGTGATTCTATATTAGACGCACCGTTAGAATCGCCAGGATTTGACTACTAATATGTATGAGCCGCCTCCAAATTGACAGAGGAAGCAATGCTCGAGGTATCTTAAGAGTGACTTAATGTTTCTGGAATTACTATCATTGCCGCAGGGTCTGCTGAAGTAGAAGTCTCATCAACAACTACATCATCGGCGGGAACTGCGGTATTTTTTGCAGAATCAATTTGCCAGAGTGAAAAGGTATAGCCCTGATTTTTAGCGTTTTTGATTACCGAATCGAGAATGTCTGTATTAGTTTGTGAAACTGCATGTAATAAGATAACGGCTCCGTTGTGTAGATTGTCGGATATCAACTGTTGCGCTTTGATCGGGTCGGGCTGATTTCTGGTATCAAAATCGGCATATGCAAAGCTCCAGAATAGAGTAGAATAGCCTAGTTGCTGTGTTAATTCGAGAGACTTTTCTGAATAGTGACCCATTGGAGGCCTAAAAAGCTTGGTAATTTGCTTGCCAGTAATGGCGGTGTATTTGTCTTCTACATCTGTAAACTCTTTTGTAAAGGCTGCCGCATCATTGGTATTTTTTGGCATAGAGGGGTGGTTCTTGGAATGATTTGCTACCATGTGTCCCTCGGCTTCCATTCTGGTGATTAAGTCTGGGTTGGTGGTGATATATGGTGAAGTAACAAAGAAAATTGCGTGGATGTCATTGGCTTTTAGGATGTCTAGAATTTTTGATGTTTGGCCGTTTTCGTAGCCTTCGTCGAATGTTAGATATAAAACCTTTTCGTCCGTATTTCCTGTATAATATGCGTCATAATCTTCTAGTTTATATGAAAGCTTGTCGTTTATGCGCGGCGTGGCGTGTTCTTTGCTTCGAATAATCCACCAGTCAACTTTGGTGTTATCAGTTGCAAAGATTGATAAGTTAAAAAAAAGTAAGCATATGATTATAATGTAAATACTTTTTTTCATTGCAGTTCCCCTTTCGATTTTTTTTGTATTTTTTGTTGTGACTTTAGTATGCCCAAAATGTTTGCACTTATTAGCTGAATGCTGTAGAATATGTAATAAAGGAGTGAAAGCAATGGAAGCGTATCAAAATTTTGCGGCAGTATATGATGAATTTATGGAGGATGTTCAATATGATCGGTGGTATAAATTTATTGTTGATGTTATGGCGGAGAATAATGTAACGGCAGAGATAGTGTGTGACCTGGGATGTGGAACGGGCACGATGTGCGAAAAGTTTGCTGCAGATGGAGTGGAGACGATAGGCATAGACAGTTCGTTGGAAATGTTGTCTGTGGCCAGAGAGTCTGCAGAAGAGCTAAATATTTTGTATTTAAACCAAGAAATGGCAAATTTTGAGTTATATGGAACGGTAAACTTAATATATAGCACCTGCGATAGCGTAAACTATGTGTTAGAAGAGGACGAATTATTAAAGGTATTTCGGCTGGTGAATAATTATTTGGAACCCCAGGGGTTGTTTGTTTTTGATATAAGCACTAAAAATAAATATAAAAATTTGCTGGCGGATAAGACATTTGTAAATCAGGTCGATGGAGCCGCATATATATGGGAAAATTATTATGATGAGGAAGAGCAAGTGAATGAGTTTGCGGTAACATTTTTTGTGGAAGAAGATGATGGCAGATACAGAAAAACCGAAGAGTGGCATTATCAAAGAGCATATGAGGTGGAGCAAATACAAGCAATGCTAGAGACTGCGGGACTAAAGGTACTGGGAATTTTTGATGACTATACCAAGGAGCCGTATACAGACCAAACGATACGCGCAACATTTGTAGCGCAGGAAATAGAAAAATAAAATAGATAAATAAAATAGATAATGGTACTTGTATAAATTTGACAAATGGCTTATACTGAAATCGTTAAGGAGGTAGCATTTATGAATGTAATGGTAATACTTTGCGATCAGCTGAGACCAGATTTTTTATCTTGCTATGGCAATAAGCAGATCAAGACTCCAAACATAGATTCGCTCTATGAAGATGGGGTGTTATTTGAAAAGGCAATTACTGCATCACCAGTGTGTGCACCAGGGCGAGCTTGTATGATGACAGGAAGATATGTAAGTGACCATAATGTGTGGACTAATGATACTCCGTTTAGAGAAGGTGTAGAGTTTTTGCCAAAGAGAATGAAGGCTGATGGCTATATGTGTGGGGCATTTGGGAAGCTTCATCATTTTCCCGCTAAGGACAGCAAAGGGTTTGACGTAGCTTTTCAGATGGAAGAGAGTAGATTGGCAGTAGAAGACGACTACTATAAATATTTAAAGAAGCTTCACCCAGAGATTATAAATTTGTATGGACATGATGATACGGGGCACTTTGCGTATCCGCTTGAAGAATATTATGAGCATTGGATGGCAGATAGAACGATAGAGTTTATCGATGCAAACAAGGCGAAAAAATTCTTTACGTGGACATCATTTCAGGGACCTCACGGACCAATGGATGCTCCAGCAGATGATGGAGGAATTGCAGAGTGGATAGAGATAGATGACGCGCTAAATATAGATCATGTTCCCAATTGTGAAGTGGTTAAATATAGACGAGCGCGAGATGGTGTAAAATCTATGAAGCATTACCGCAAGTATCGAAGTGAATATGCTAAGATGATTCAGATAATCGATTATGAAGTGGGCAGAATTATTGCGTATTTAAAAGAGAACGGTTTGTATGAAAATACCGTGATCATGTTTTCTGCAGACCATGGCGATACTGCAGGAGATTATGGAACGATTCAAAAAGGGCCGATGCTATATAAAGCGCAGCTAGAGATACCGATGATAGTGGCCAATCATCCGGATTTGCCAAAGCGAACAAAAAGCGATATGCTAACCTCAAATATAGACATAGGGGCAACGGCGCTGGATGTGGCCGGCGATGACAAACCGCTCGGATACGCTAGAAGCATTGCAAAGATGTATAATGATGCGGACTATCAGCGAGAAGTGATTTATTCTGAATTTTGCGATAGTATGAAACTAGTATCAAACAAAGAGTATCGAATGGCATATTATCCGTTTGCAGGTGAATGTGATCTCGTAAAAATTGATAATGAGCTGATAAATTTGAGTGATGAGCCAGAGTATCAAGATTTAAAAGAGCAACTGTTAAAGGACATTATCGACTTTATGGTTGTGGCAAAGGGTGTACAAATAGAAGCTCAAGATTTGACACCAAAAGTACAAAAGGGGCTTGCTGAGAAGTGGCCGAATTATAAAAAAGAGATACCGATTGTGTTTCCTATTGGAGGTCAACGTAGCAGACAAAATTTGGTCGATGCGGGCTTGGATGGAGATTATAATGAGTTCTGCATCGAAAGAGATGATGAGATTGTTCAATTTTATGGAAAATATTGGACCGACAAAAGGCGTTTCAAAGATAAGTATTAATAGAAGAGGATGTTGCTAAATGAATGTGATGGTAATACTTTGCGATCAGCTTAGGCCAGACTATCTATCTTGCTATGGCAATGAGCAGATCAAGACTCCAAATATAGATTCGCTCTATGCGGATGGAGTACTATTTGAGAAGGCGATAACGGCATCACCAGTGTGTGCACCAGGGCGAGCTTGCATGATGACAGGCCGATACGTAAGCGATCATAACGTGTGGACAAATGATGTTGCATTTAGAGAGGGAATAGATTTTTTGCCACAACGAATGAAGGATAATGGGTATAGATGCGGAGCGTTTGGAAAGCTGCACCATTTTCCGGGAAAAGATAGCAAGGGATTTGATGTGGCTCTGCAAATGGAAGAAAGACGCTTGGCAGAAGAAGATGACTATTATAAGTATCTAAAGAAACTGCATCCAGAAATTACAGATTTGTATGGACATGACAAGTCGGGGCATTTTGCGTATCCGCTTAGCGAGTATTATGAGCATTGGATGGCAGACAAAACTATAGAGTTTATAGAAGCGAACAAGGCAAACAAATTTTTTACATGGACATCATTTCAGGGACCTCACGGACCAATGGATGCTCCAGCAGATGATGACGGGATTGCAGAGTGGATCGAGATGGAAGATGCGATCGATGTGGATAGAGATGCCCCAGCAGAAGTAGTGCAATATCGCAGAGTTAGAAATGGCGTCAAAAAGGTGCCAAATTGTAGAGCGTATCGAAGCGAGTATGCAAAGATGATACAGTTGATCGATTATGAAGTGGGAAGAATAATTTCGTATCTGAAAGAGAATAATTTGTATGAGGAGACTGTAATTATATTTTCGACAGACCACGGTGATATGGCCGGAGACTATGGGTTGTTTCAAAAGGGGCCAATGCTATATAAAGCACAGCTAGAGGTACCGATGATAGTTGCCAATCACCCGAATTTGCCAAAATTAACCAGAAGTGATATTTTAACCTCAAATATAGATATAGGAGCGACAGCTCTTGATGCTGCAGGCGATCAAAAGCCACTTGGATACTCTAGAAGCATTGTAAAGATGTATAACGATGCGGACTATGAACGCAAAGTGATCTATGCGGAGTTTTGCGATAGCATGAAATTGGTATCAACAAAAGAATATAGAATGGCATACTATCCATTTACGGGCGAGTGCGAACTAGTAAAAATTGATGAGGAAACAACAGATCTAAGCCAGCAAAAAGAGTATCAGCAGCTGAAAATTAAGTTGTTACAAGATATAATAGATTTTATGGTGCTTGCTCGAACAGTGAGAATAGAAACGCAAGATCTGACGCCAAAAGTGCAAGAGGGATTGGTGCAAAAATGGCCAAACTACAAAAATGAAATACCGATTGTGTTTCCGATTTCTAGCCAACGCAACAGACAAAATTTGATCGATGCGGGCTTAGATGGAGATTACAATGAGTTTTGTATTGCAAGAGATGATGAGATCGTACAGTTTTACGGCAAATATTGGAGCAACAAACGTAAATTTGAAGGCAAATATTAAAAATAAATGATTAAATTAATTGGAGGCAACTAAATGCGCGAAGTAAGAAGCTTAAATCAGGGTTGGAAATATTTGAAACACGATGTACACAGCAATGGCTCGCAACCAACGTTTTATAAAGTGAATTTTAATGACAATAACTGGAAAACTGTTGACGTTCCACATGATAGCAGCATTGTGTCCGAGTTTAAAGAAACGAATCCCGCAGGGCCAAGAGGTGGCTATGCAGAGACCACGTTATGCTACTACAATAAAAGATTTAACCTTTCGAAAGAAGACTTAAGCAAGAAGATTTTTGTGGAGTTTGAAGGCGTGTATATGAACTCGACAGTTTATATCAATGGCAAAGAGCTAGGAACTTATCCATTTGGATATACTACATTTAAGTATGACATTACGGATGATGTAGTAGAAGGCGAGAACAAGATTTCGGTGTTTGTGGACAATGAACTGCAGCCGGGATCTCGATGGTATAGCGGAACAGGGATTTACAGACCGGTTAATTTGTATTTGCTAGACAAGGTGCATTTTGAAAAAGAAGATTTTTTTGTGACAACGCCATTTATAACAGAAGAATGTGCCGTGGTAAACGTCGATGCCATAATTAAAAATGAGCATAAGGAAACGTCAAAATTTTTAACGTTAAAATATGAGATTAAGGATGCAAATGGAGAAGTTGTTGCAGCATATAAGCTAGATAGAGCAATTTCGTATGATTCGTTTGCAGATCTGAGTGCCAAAATCGAGGTTAAAAATCCAAAGCTGTGGTCTAATAAAACTCCGTATCTATATACTCTTGCTGCCAAGATAGTTAGTGACGAAGAAGTTTTAGATAATATATGCGTGCGATTTGGAATTAGAAGCATTGAGTTTACCCCTGATAGAGGGTTTATTATCAACGGCAAAAAGGAAATGCTAAAAGGGGTGTGCATACACCATGATAACGGGCCTCTCGGAGCTGCAGCGCATAGAGCCGCATATATCAAAAAGATAGAGATCGTTAAGGCAATGGGCGCTAATGCTATCAGAACGTCGCATAATCCAGAAGCGCCAGAATTTTTGGACCTTTGCGATGAGTATGGAATGTATGTAATGGAAGAATCGTTTGATGAATGGAGAGAAGCAAAAAGGCCGAGAGTGTTTGGCGGATTGTTCTTCCGTCAGAGGATTTTTGCTTATTCACAATACTTTGATAAGTGGGCAGAAAAAGATGTTGCGGCCATGGTTAAGCGAGATAGAAATCACGCATCGATTGTGATGTGGAGCACCGGAAACGAAATTCTGGAGCTGAAGCAATCAGAGGGCGAAAAGTTAAGCCAGATGCTATTAAATGAAGTACACAAGCATGACAAAACGAGACCTGTATTAACTGCAGGAAATGGCTTGGTTGCAATCCACAAAACGCAGAACCTAGATATTGTAGATCTGGCAGGATACAACTACGCAGAAGATTGTTATATCCCGCATCATGAGCAAAGACCAAATCGTTGTATCGTGGGGAGTGAAAATGCGTCAGCGACACCGTTCGAAAAGCGTGGAGTCTATGAGCAATTTCTAAAAGTGGATGAAGTAGACAAAACAATTGCAGATGACAATGCAGATGTGGAAGAAGCAGAAGGGTTCGTATCCGAAAAGCGCAAGATAGCAGAAACCGTAAAGTCGAATGTGCGCGCACGAGTTGCCAGAGGAGAAAATTCCATGATTAGGCACTTGGCAGACGATTTTGTAGCAGGAATGTTTATCTGGACAGGAATAGATTATTTAGGTGAGCCGTCACCAGAAATTTGGCCTTCAATTAGCTCGTATTTTGCACCAATCGACCGTGTGTATTTTCCGAAGGATTCGTTCTATTTTTATAAGAGTTTTTGGTCTGATGAAGACGTACTACACTTATTGCCGCACTGGAGTTTTGAAAATGTGGAGAAGTTGCCAGTATGGTGTTACACAAACTGCGACGAAGTAGAATTATTTGTAAATGGAAAATCTATAGGCAAGAGAACGTTAGAAAGAGATAAGCAATTGCACTTGGAGTGGGAAAATGTCGCGTTTGAAAAAGGTGAACTAAAAGCAGTGGGAACACGCAATGGCAGAACCGTGACTTCAATACTCAAGACAGCGACTGATCCAAAGACGATGAAGTTTGCAGTAGATGCCGATACGCCACCAGTAGCTGGGCAACTGTTCTATACTACCGTTTCGTTTTATGATGAAGCCGGAATATTTGTACCGCACAAAGAGCAAGAGGTGACCTTTGCCGCAGAAGGCGGAATCGAATTTGTGGTTTGCGACAATGGAGACCCAGAGTATAGCAATTTTACTGTTAACACAATAAAAACATTGGGTGGGTTAGCAAAAGCAATTTATAAGGCAAACTCCGATGGAAAAATCATAGCATCTGCAGTTATTGAAGGAAAAAAAGTTGAAGCAGTAATTGATATTGTGGTAGAATAAATTTATTGAGGAGATCACTATGAAAAAGCCAAATGTACTAATATTTTTTACCGATGATCAGCGCTTTGACACGATTGGGGCGATGGGAAATCCTGAAATTAAAACGCCTAATTTGGATAAATTTGTAAAGGAGAGCATAGCGTTTAGACAAGGGCATATTATGGGAGGAACCTGCGGGGCGGTTTGCATGCCATCGCGCGCCATGCTACAAACGGGGCGAACTGTATTTACGCTTCATGGCGAAGGCAAGAAAAATGGGGGGATGATTCCTCCAGAGCATACGACGATGCCAGAACTGTTTAGAGCGAACGGATATTTTACGCAGCATATTGGGAAGTGGCATCAAGACAAGAAATCGTTTAACCGTGCCTATATCGATGCCAATAGTATTTTTTCTTTTGGAAATAACATCCCCAAAAGAAGTGGCTGGTATGGAGCAGGTGGGCACTATGCACCAGTGTTGATGGATTATGATCCAACTGGTGAATATGTTCTAGAGCATGCATTTCAAATGGAAAAGGGCATGATTAAAAAGAAGGAAATTGACAAAAATATTCAGAACAACATGCATTCAACAGATATTTTCTGCGACACCGCATTAGAGTTTTTGGAAAATTATGATCAGGAGAAGCCGTTCTATTTGTATACAGCATTAGTGGCGCCGCATGATCCGCGCAATGCTCCAGAAAAATATGAAGAGATGTATTCGCCAGATGATGTGTCAACTCCTGAAAATTTCTTGCCGCAGCATACGTTTGATAATGGTGACCTATGGGTTCGCGATGAATTGTTGGAGTTTTTTCCGAGACGTGAATATTCGATACGCCGACATATAGCCGACTATTATTCTATGATTAGCCACATCGATGCCCGATTTGGAGATGTCATGAAAAAGTTAAAGGATAAAGGATTATATGAGAATACAATTATTATATTTGCTGGAGATAACGGGCTAGCATTGGGACAACATGGTCTGATGGGCAAACAAAGCGTATATGAGCATAGCATTAGGGTGCCGCTTATAGTAAAGCCTGCAGGAGAATTTGTGCCAAGGATGACAGATGCGTATGCGTATCTATGCGACATCTTCCCAACGCTATGCGATTTGTGTGATTTGGAAGTACCGGAATCGGTGAATGCAAAGTCTTTTGCAGATGTTGTGAATGGGGCAACGGATATGGCGAGAGAGGATTTGTTGCTGATATATCGTAATTTTCAACGAGCATATAAAAACGACCGCTTTAAGTTAATAGAGTACTTTGTGGGTGATCAACGCAATACGCAATTGTTTGATTTAGAAAAAGATCCGCATGAAATTACAAACTTGGCGGAAAGGCCAGAGTATAAAGTTATTTTAGAAGAACTGAAGAAGAAGCTTCACGAAAAGCAAGTGGAGTTTGCCGATCCTCTGGTAACATGCACTGCCGAAAAATTAGCGGAAGATATTTGGTAATATTTGTTAAAACTGCCTGCGTTATAGTAGGCAGTCTTCTTATGAAAGCATAACATACATAAAAATTAGGAGTGAATATTGACTATGATCAAGGAAAATATTTTTAAGCTATGGTTACGATTTGTTATCCCATCAATTGTAGGTGTCGTGTTAAATACAATTTATACGATGGTAGATGGAATATTTGTTGGCAGAGGCGCTGGGGAGACGGCATTAGCAGCGCTGAATCTGGCATGGCCTGCCATAACGATAATATTGGGAACAGGAGCTATGTTTGGAACAGGGGCAACGATACTGATTGCGAAAAAAATGGGTTCAGGAGAAAAGGATGATGCGGAGCGAGTTTTTGCTGTTACAATTAAGTATACATTGATTTTGGGAATAGTATTTATGATTTTGGGAGTCGCATTGGCAAACCCGATAACTAAAATGTTGGGAGCAACTGCAGATACATTTGATTTTACAAGAGATTATTTTGTGGTAATATATTTGATGTCGATACCATATTTATTTTCCAATTCGCTAAATCAGTTGGTAAGAGCAGATGGTAATCCCAACTTGTCTATGATAATGGTTGGAGTTGGCGCATTACTGAATGTGGTTTTAGACTGGCTTTTGGTGGTTGAATTACAGATGGGGACAGCTGGCGCCGCATTGGCAACAGGGTGCGGTGTAATATTATCAACAATTATAGGGTTATACTATTTTACGTATGGCAAATCAAACCTTAAATTGAGAAGAAAGTACTTTAAGCTGGATGCTGCGATATTGCGTTCGACCTGCAAAATTGGGGTTGCATCATTCTTTATGCAATTTTCGATTGGTCTACTAATATTGATTCAAAATCGCATAATTTATAAAACTGGTACCACGGTTGATATTGCAATATTTAGTATTTCGGGATATACATTTTCGCTATATGCGCAAATAGCGATAGGAATTGTTCAGGGAATTCAGCCGGTAATGGCGTTTCATTATGGTGCCCATGCTCTCAAACGTCAGCACCAGCTGTTGGCAATCACTCTTGCGGTAACGCTCTCGATAAGCATGTTGTATTTGTTGTTCTTAATATTTTATGGCAAAGAGTTTGTGTCGCTATATAATTTAGATGAGGCTGTAATAGAGACTGCGTATAGGAGAATTCTGATATTTTGCATGGGAACGCCGGCTGTTGGAGTGATTCAAACGATGGCATCATATTATCAAGCGGTTAATCGCAGCACCTATGCTAGTATTATATCGATGGGTAGAGGAATTGTGTTGCAAGTATTGTTTACGATCACATTACCACTGTTTTTAGGAGTGGATGGAATATTTGTGGGGCAGGCGGCATCGGATATATGCTCGCTGTTTATAGTAGGGGCATTGATAATACATTCGAGAAAAGCTAAACCAGCGGTAGCATAAAAGTAATATTATAAAGAAGTAAGTAGTGGAGTTTTGAGTGCTCCACTTTTTTTGTTAAGTTAAATTTTTTTTATGGACATTTTGTAGTACAATATATGAAGTAGTATGATAGACTACAAATGTTAGAGATGATATTTATGTATGTTTTTGAGAGGAGATTGCTATGTTAAATATAGATAAAGAGATTGATTTAGACAAATTAGATTTTGCGGCAAAGACATTTTTTTATACTACAAAGCTTCCGATTGCTTTTTTAAACCACATAGGAGAAACTCTATTTTTTAGAGGAGTGCGTGCCAAACCTACACCTTTTTGTAGACTGGTTGCAGATTGTCTAAAAGCAGATTGCCCTTGTTGTGAAATTCATTTAAGTGCAGGTAGACAAGCATATCAATTGGGTGAACCATATATTTTTATGTGCCCATTAGGCCTAACTCATATTGCAATGGCGATTGTTATAGAAGGCGTATTTAAGGGATTCTTTCTTTCGGGAGGGTTTATAATGACGCCTCTTGAAGAGTTTCAATTTATGGACGCGTTAGAAAGGTATAATATAGAGAAGACGCAGTATGAACAGTTTGAGGAGTACGCCAGGCAGTTGTCGATAATTCCGCCAAGTTTGACACGTTATTTTGCCAATGCTATTGAATGTATTACTGCATCTGTTATGCTTAGCAATACGTATGATTTGAAAGAGAGAAATGAGCGTGCGCTGCAACAGAGAAAAATTAGTGAAACTTTGCAGGAGAAAAAGTATCTTCATAATGCAGATTATTCGTATCCATTTGAAAAAGAGAAAAAATTGGTAGAAGCTGTAAAAAGTGGACAAACGGCAGATGCGGCAGCAATACTAAACGATTTGCTAGGACATGTACTACTCAGCAATGCCAATGATCTAAATATAATTAAGGCGCGAGTGTTAGAGCTTTGTACTATTATTTCGCGGGTAGCGTTGGAGTCGACAAAACGTATAGAAAATACGTTATCACTGAATGCTGTATTTTTGAATGAGCTGATGGAATCGAAAAGTTTGGAAGATTTGGCTTTTGCCTTGCATAAGGTTATTAAAGAGTTTACCGATGAAATATTAGAGCTAAATAATACGGCTTTATTTGTGCCTATAAGAAAGGTGATAAATTATATTAACACATATTATGCGGAAGAAATTTCGTTGCATAAGGTTGCAAAATTAGTGCATCTAACGCCCTCATACTTTTCGACAGTGTTTAAAAAAGAGACAGGTTATTCGTTTACGCAGTATCTAAATAAAGTGAGGATAGAGCATGGCAAATTGTTGCTTATGGATACATCGATGACAGTTTTGGAAGTTGCAATAGAAGTGGGATTTGATACGGATACATACTTTTGTACCGTATTTAAAAAGGTAGTGGGAGTGACACCAAATCAGTTTCGAAAGTCTATGTAGGGGGGGATAGCCCCCCTTTTTTTAATAGTAGCGAACAAGTTCTGAAACTTCTTTTCTAGGCGGTGCTTTTGGAGTCTCAGTTGGGTAGCCAAAAGTGACAACAGTGGCAACAGTTTCTTCTTCTGGAAGAGACAAAACTTGCTTGATATTAGCATCATCGATAACACCCATAATACATGTGCCGATGCCATGCTCATGTGCAGAAAGGCAAAATGTTTGCGTTGCGATACCAGCATCGAAAACTTCCCATGCAGATCCTTTGCTAGTTACATATCCATCGTCTCCAAATCCCATCTCTTTGGCTTTTTCTGGCTCAAATGCACCGCTTTTACCTTTAACAAAGCTGATTACGGCAACATTTTTGGCATGTTTAAGCACTTTCATATTGTATACAAAGCCGTTTACGCATTTATCTGCTAGGGCTTTAATAAGCTCTGGGTCAGTGACTATGTTGTATCGAGCAATTTGAGTGTTACCCCAAGAAGGAGCAAAACGGCAATCTTCGATAATCGCTTCTACAACGCCCTTATCAACAATTTTATCTTCATATCTTCGAACACTACGTCTTTCTTTAATCATTGGACAATCTCCCTTTCTGAAAGTGGTTGTAGCAATAGTGTTTCCCAAAAGTAGAATATTTAGTCAAAATTTTCTATACTTTGGATAAAATTATTTTCTGATAGCATCAAAAAATAGAGTAGCGTCATCTTGAATTAAATTCGATATGCTATAGCTCCCTTCATTGAGACACCACTCGTATAAGGCTCCCCTAAGCCATCGCAATAAAGAAGAAGTTAAAGAAGGAGCGGTTCTAGAGGAATGAAAATCTCCTTGATCTAGCCCTTGCTGAAAATGTTTATAAATTTCGGTATATAAGTATCGGGAAGTGCTTAAAAGGTATTTGTTGTTAATGGCAAGTTGAGTGATGAGAAGTTGACTTAAAAAGCTGGCACTGTTTTTTTCATAAATAAAAGCCATCTGCTGTAAAATAGACTTAATTTTTTGCTCTGGAGTGAGGTCGGTTAAATCGTATTGCTGATCGGCTAATAGCATATCGCACTGCTCAAAGGTTTTGATAATGATATCCTCCTTGGAATTAAAATAATGGTAAAATGTACCAATAGAGATGTCGGCAGCATCGCAAATAGTCTTAATTTTAATATCTTTAAAGTCCTCCTGTTGAAATAGATCAATAGCGCATTGAATAATCTTGTGTTTGGTGTTATAAGCTTGTAATTGACGAGAAGTCATTTGGTTACCTCCGTTAATAATAGGTTAAGTGGTTTTACAATTAGTGTGAGATAAAATGTTCTCATTTATTCTAAAAATGAGCAAAAACTAGGTGGAGACAAGCACAAATTTTAATAGATTGGAATACAATACGAATGACTAATAAATATAGCAAAAATAAGGAGGCGTCATATGACTTTTCAAAGGGTTGGATCATTGCAAGATAGAGTAGAATCCATCAAGAAGGTAACGAATACCGCAAATGTTGATCTCAAACTATTAAGATTAGCGGAGCAAGGAGATATCAATGCTAAATATGCATTAGGGAAAGAGTTTATAGCAAATGAAAAAGCCGCGGCAGCGTTTGATTTATTTTTGAAGGCAGCAAAACAAGGACATGTGCCATCTCAATACGAGTTGGGAAAATGTTATATATATGGAATAGGAACAGTGCAAAATTATGAGCAAGGAACAGTTTGGTTGAGCCGAGCTGCAAATTGGCAAGACGTCGTGGGATATACTTTGATGAATAGAATAATTGATGAAACTCGACAAGCAGTTGCAAGTGCGCGAACTGAGCTAGGGAACTGCTATTATAATGGTGCGGGAGTGGTTCAGTCGTATCAGAAAGCAAAAACAATGTACGAGATGGCAGCAAAGCAAGGAGATGCGCAGGCAGTAAACAACCTGGGATGGTGTTACCAAAAAGGACATGGGGTCGAAAAGGATATAAATCATGCAATGGATCTTTATATAGAAGCGGCACGCAGAGGATGTTATGATGCCTTAAATAATCTAGGAACTGGATTTCGGGAGGGAGTATTTGAAAAACCCAACTTGCAAAAAGAGCGTGAATTATATAGAGTATCGGTGGATCAGGGATATATTGAAGCAAAGAGGGGTTCAGAACAACTGTACCAGAATAATGATAGAATAAAAGCATCCGACGAATGGGCAATTGAACTATATGAAGCGGCAGCAACTCGCGGATACGCACCAGCTCAAAACAACTTAGGGTATTGCTATAGAGATGGCGTAGGCACAATGCAAAATTTAAGCAGAGCGTACAGTTGCTATTTACAAGCGGCAAACCAAGGCGATCCAGAAGGTATATACAACGTTGGCTGGTGTTACAGAAACGGTTATGGCGTAGAGCAGAATCTAGGCATGGCGCTACAATACTTTGCAAAGGCAGCAGACAAGGGACACGAAGAAGCAAAACGGATTGTAAGAAGGTTAACAAAGTAAGCGAATAAATATGTGAGCTGCATTGATATAATAAGTTGATGCAGCAACTTTTATGCAGATTAAAAAGAGGACAAGCGTTGCCAAATTATACAAAAAGTATTACAATAGATAAAAAAAAAGAGGGTGACAATATGATTACAGAGGAGAGATATAAAAAAATATTGCAATTGGTAAATGCAACAGGAACTGTCGCAATAGCAGATTTGATAATAGAGCTAGGAGCTTCGGAATCGACAGTGCGGCGTGATTTAGTGAATTTGGATAATCAAAATTTACTCAAAAAATGTTATGGAGGTGCTGTGGCAATAAACTCGACTGCATTTGAAAAAGACGCGATGCGAAATGCAAGAAAGGAGATAAATCTAGCAGCGAAGACGGCGTTGGCAGCAAAGGCGGCATCGTTAATAAATGATGGGGACATGGTCTATATAGATGCAGGGACGACGACAGAATTGATCTCGCAATTTATCCAGGCAAAAAATGTTACGGTGGTAACGAACGGTTTAAATCATATAAAAACATTGCTAAACAGAGATATAGACGTGATCATCGTTGGGGGAAAAGTGAAACCAATAACAGAAGCGATAGTGGGCGCAAAAGTCGTAGATGAGTTGGAGAGATATCATTTTAATGTAGGTTTTTTTGGGGCCAATGGGGTGAGTACAAAAATGGGATACGTAACGCCAGAGGTAGAGGAGGCGCAAGTTAAGCGAAAGGCATTGGGTAACTGTGCAACAGCATATGTAGTTGCAGATGAAAGTAAGTTGTCTAAGTATAGTTTTGTGAGCTTTGCGAATTTGGCAGACGCAGTGCTAATAACCAATGCGAAGGAGATAGAAGATATAGCAAAACAGACTAATGTAATATATGTGGGATAAGCCAACTGTCAGCCTAGTGTATTGTTAAGAAGTGATAAAATTGGTGTCAGAAATATGTTAAAAATAACGAAATGAATGATTTTGAACGATTTTGATTGACAATGACTGGGTTTTACAGTAAAATAAAAATAGATAAATTGATGAGGAGGAAATAAGATGATTAATACGATTACTTTTAATCCGTCGGTAGATTATATGGTGGATCTATCTCAACTCGAAATCGGAGAAATCAATCGATCTTCAGCAGAATACATATTGCCAGGAGGAAAAGGTATTAATGTATCCATTATACTTAACAGGCTGGGTGTAACAAACAAGGCCCTGGGATTTGTTGCAGGCTTTACGGGCGACTATATCGAGCAGGCAACGTTTAAAGAAGGTGTTATTGCAGATTTCATAAAGTTGAAGGAAGGCTTTTCGAGAATTAATGTAAAGATAACTGATGCGACATCGGAGACTGGAGTAAATGGCAGTGGCGCGGCTATTTCATCCGAAGATTTGTTGCATCTAAATCAGAAAATAGCAACTCTGACGGCAGACGACATCTTGGTTTTGGCAGGCGCGATTCCAGCATCATTGCCAGATGCGACATACAGAGATATGATGGAAGCGCTACAAAATTCGGGAACCAAAATAGTGGTAGATGCAACGAAGGATCTGCTAATGAACGTGTTGGAGTATAGGCCTTTTCTGATTAAGCCAAATCACATTGAACTTGCGGAGTTGTTTGATGAAACTATAAAAACGAAAGACGATGCGATTGAGTATGCCAGAAAGTTGAGAGATCTGGGGGCTAGGAATGTGTTGGTTTCTATGGCCGATGAGGGAGCTGTTCTACTAACTGAGGATGACGAGGTGTTTACACATTCTGGAATTGCAGGAAAGATGGTCAGTAGCGTGGGTGCTGGCGACTCGATGGTTGCAGGATTTATTGCAGGCTATGTGAAGGAGCATTCGTATGAGGAGGCGTTTAAGATGGGCATTGCTGCGGGGACGGCAACTGCGTTCTCAGATGGGTTGGCAACTAAGGCCGAAATAGATAATATTTATAGACAATTATAAGTTGTATGGAGGGGGAGTAACATGAGAGTTGTGGATTTGATCGGAGAAAGTGTGGATTTAAATTTGACGGCAGCGAACAAAGATGATGCAATAGATAAATTGATAGATTTGATGTATCTGAAAGGCAATTTAACCGACAAAGCAGAATATAAAAAGGGCATCTTAGAGCGCGAAGCCATAGGAACGACAGGGGTTGGCGAGGGGATTGCAGTTCCGCATTCAAAAAATAAGGCAGTAACAGAGCCGGGGTTGGCTGTGGCAAGAGTTGTGGATGGAGTGGATTATGATAGTTTAGATGATGAGCCCGCGAAGTTATTCTTTATGATTGCCGCACCAGAGGGAGGTAGCGATATTCATCTGGACGTGCTTGCTAGATTATTTACTATATTGATGGAAGAGGGATTTGCCGAAAAATTACTGGCGGCGGAATCGGTTGAGGAGTTTATAGGATTGATAGATGCAAAGGAGAAGGAAAAATTTGTAGTTTCAGAGCCAGCCGCCGCTTCTTCGAAGTATAGAATCTTGGCAGTAACGGCTTGCCCCACCGGAATTGCACACACCTATATGGCTGCAGAGAGTTTAGCTGCCAAAGCTGCAGAAAAAGGAATTACTTGCAAGGTGGAGACTAATGGCGCTACTGGTGCAAAAAATGTGCTCACAGCTGATGAGATTTCAAAGGCGGAGTGCATTATTGTGGCAGCAGATAAGCAAATCGATATGGCAAGATTTGATGGGAAGCCTTTGATTATGGTCAAGGTTGCCGATGGAATTCATAAGGCAGGAGAACTTATAGATCGAGCAAAAGACGCTCCTATATATAAACATACTGGTGATGTAAATGTGGAAGTTGCAAAAGAAAATGTGGGGCGCAAAGTTTATAAGCATCTGATGAACGGTGTGTCGCATATGTTACCATTTGTTATAGGCGGAGGATTACTGATCGCATTGGCATTTTTGTTTGATGATTATGATATTAACCCGGCGAACTTTGGGTCGAACACTCCGTTTGCCGCAATGTTAAAGCAAATTGGCGGTACAGCGTTTGACTTTATGTTGCCAGTGTTGGCAGGATATATAGCAATGAGCATTGGGGAACGACCTGCGCTTGTTGTAGGATTTGTGGGTGGCGCGTTAGCTAATGTAGGTGGTGCTGGATTTTTGGGCGCATTGGTTGCTGGATTTTTGGCAGGATATTTGGTGAAGCTATTAGTGAAGTTATGCGACAAATTGCCTGGGTCTCTCGAAGGAGTAAAACCGACGTTGATATATCCGTTGGCGGGAACTTTTTTGATGGGAGTTATGATGCTGTTTTTGATAAATCCGCCGGTCGCACTTATCAATGAAAATATGACGAGCTTCTTAAATAACCTGGGAACTAGTAGTAAGATATTGCTTGGAGTTTTGGTTGCTGGAATGATGGCAATAGATATGGGGGGGCCTATAAATAAAGCGGCGTATGTGTTTGGCGTGGCATCGCTGGAGTCTGGAAATTACGATATAATGGCTGCCGTTATGGTAGGGGGGATGGTTCCTCCGCTTGCGATAGCATTGGCGACAACATTCTTTAAAGACAAATTTACAACAAAGGAGAGAGAAGCTGGTCTGACCAACTATATAATGGGGATCTCATTTATAACTGAGGGGGCAATTCCTTTTGCTGCGGCAGATCCAGTGCGAGTAATATTGGGCTCGGTGACAGGGGCTAGTATTGCGGGTGCGATAAGCATTCTACTGGGATGCGCGTTGAGAGCGCCGCATGGAGGAATATTCGTGGTGCCGGTTATAGATAATCCGCTGGGATATTTAATTGCGTTAGCTGTGGGATCGGCTGTTGGTGCCGTGATAATAGGAATGCTGAAGAAAAATGTATCTGATATCTAAATAAAAAAATTTTGAGTTCGGGCATAGCGCTTGAACTTTTTTTTTTGCCAAGTGGTAATAATAGGCTGTTGCATGTTTTAATATTTTGTAGTAAAGTCATGGAGAGGTATAAATTACTAAAGTATAGAGAGGTAACCGCTATGACGATAGAACATAAACTGAGAAAACTTTATATGAAATATGGGGAAAAAACTTTTTTGGATGAGTACTTAATGGAAAGAATTGTGCAAGATATTTTTGCAGAAGCGCCAGAATGTGAGTTAATTATAAAAGGTATCAAAAATCATGTAGTTTCGAATGTGGTCAATAATGTGGTGGCTGCTAATTGCGTAGAAGAAATACAGCAAATATCAAATCAGCTAGTAGAAGATGGTGGATGGAATGCCGATGAAGCCGATCGAGTGGTGCGGTATTTCGTGTGTGCCAAATTTGGGTTAGATTCGAAGAAGTCAAAATCTGATGAGCCAGCAAAAGCCAAAGTAGAGAACAAGACAGACGTTAAAAAGAGAATTAGATGTATATATAAAGCCGGGGCCGTTGCTATGGTGATTGGAGTTTTCGGCTATGTTGTTGCAGGTAATACGCAGTTACATAAAATAATACGAGGAGAAGAAAATAAGACAGCTGCGGCAATAGAGGCATATAGCCAGGCCAAAAGCAATACGCTAACAGCGTTCGACGAATACGCCATTCTTGCAGGAGAAGGAAACGCAGTGGCGCAGTATAGCCTGGGAATATATTACTATTATGGAGAAGAATATGGGTATCTGATATCGCAAAACTATAGCGAAGCAATAAGATGGTTTAAAGCTGCAGCAGATCAGGGCTATACTGATGCTCAAGTGTTATTGGGTGACTGCTATTACTATGGAAATGGTACCAGGAGAGATATTGTCGAAGCTGAAGCTTGGTATGTGAAGGCCGCCAACAAAGGAAATGAGAGAGCAAAAGAAATGTTGATGTTGATATTGGCAGAGCGAGCAAAGATTGTGGAACTGGAACAGAAGGCTGAGCAAGAGAGATTGGCCGAGATAGCGAGAGTGGCCGCAATAGAACAGAAGGCTGAGCAAGAGAGATTGGCCGAGATAGCAAGAGTGGCCGCAATAGAACAAAAGGCTGAGCAAGAGAGGTTGGCCGAGATAGCGAGAGTGGCCGCAATAGAACAGAAGGCTGAGCAAGAGAGGTTGGCCGAGATAGCAAGAGTGGCCGCAATAGAACAAAAGGCCGAGCAAGAGAGATTGCTGGAGATAGCAAGAGCCGAAAAACAAAAAGTATTGGAAGCCAAGCTAGCAGAAATGGAAACAGAAATGGCTCGAATAGCTGCGGACTTAGAGATGAGAGAAAACCTTAAGCAAGCAGAGAACGTATCGATAGTGGAAGGAGAAGCTGTTGCGGTCGTGGATGCGGAGTAATTAAAATTTTGTATTATAACGTGCATAAAAACCCATATTTTAGCAAAAAATAAGGAGGTAATGCCTAAGATGAAATATAGAAGGGAGTGACATTGCAGTAGTCGTATTTATTGCAATGGATAAAAATGAAATTACAAACAGAATATATGCAAGATTTAATGGATCGAGTGATTAAGAATCATCCAAGCCAGCCAGAGTTTCATCAAGCTGTTCAGGAGGTACTAGTTTGTATGGAGCCGGTTGCGAAGGCATATCCAGAGTATGTTAAAGCAGGAATTTTTGAAAGAATGGTAGAACCGGAGCGTATCATCATTTTTAGAGTTTCGTGGGTAGCCGACAATGGAGATGTTAAGGTTAATAGAGGTTTTCGTGTACAATTTAATAGTGCAATAGGACCATATAAAGGAGGCTTGAGATTGCATCCTTCTGTAAATCTTGGCGTAATCAAATTCTTGGGCTTCGAACAAATCTTTAAAAACTCTTTGACAGGCTTGCCAATGGGCGGCGGTAAAGGTGGAAGCGACTTTGATCCTAAGGGCAAATCTGATGGAGAAATTATGAGATTTTGCCAAAGTTTTATGACAGAGCTTTCGAAACACATCGGAGCAGATACCGACGTTCCTGCAGGAGATATTGGTGTAGGTGCTAGAGAAATCGGATTTATGTTTGGGCAATATAAGCGCCTTAGAAATGAGTTTACTGGAGTGCTTACAGGAAAAGGTCTAAACTATGGCGGGTCTTTGGTGCGAACAGAAGCGACGGGCTATGGGTGTTGCTATTTTACACAGGCTATGTTAGAAACTAAGGGAGAAAGTTTTGCGGGAAAGGTAGTAGTAATTTCAGGCTCTGGAAATGTCGCTATCTACGCAACTGAAAAGGCAACGCAACTTGGTGCGACTGTTGTGGCCTTAAGTGACTCGGGTGGATATATTTATGATCCTGCTGGAGTGGATTTAAAATTAGTAAAGCGTCTTAAAGAAGTTGAGCGCAAACGCATTAGCGAGTATGTTAAAGAGAGACCTGATGCCAAATACACAAGTGGTTGTAGTGGAATATGGACTATCCCGTGTGATATTGCACTTCCGTGTGCAACACAAAATGAGCTAGACGGCGATGCAGCAAATGCGTTGGTAGCAAACGGCGTTGTTGCTGTTGCAGAAGGTGCAAACATGCCTTGTACTCCACAAGCTGTAGAAGTATTTTTGGAAAAAGGTATATTGTTTGGACCTGGTAAAGCCGCTAATGCTGGTGGCGTGGCAACATCGGGACTCGAAATGTCTCAAAATAGCATGCGTCTAAGTTGGACTTTTGAAGAAGTAGACGAAAAATTAGAAGCAATAATGAGAAATATTCATAGGCAAGCAAAGGCAGCTGCAGAAGAATATGGTGAGCCTAGTAATTATGTATTGGGAGCCAACATTGCTGGATTTTTAAAAGTGGCGAATGCTATGTATTTGCAAGGAGTTGCGTATTAATTTGAGAGAAAGGCTACTTTTGAGTAGTCTTTTTTTTGTAGATTTTTTTAAAATTTTGAGGTAGAATAATTTATCGATTTAGTTATTTTGGGAGGATTAATTATGATTACATTAAAAGACATTGCAAAGAAAGCGGGATTATCTGTTACCCAAGTTTCGCGCGCGCTAAATGGTCATGAAGATGTCAGCGATCAAACGAAACAAAGAGTCAGAGCAATTGCAAATGAAATGGGATATATAAAAAATGCCGTTGCGCACAGATTGGTAACAGGCACTTCGAATCAGATTGCATTTGTGGTTCAAGGATTTGACAATAAGGTAAAAGAAGAAGAGTATAACGAGTTTTATGCAATACTAAATGGAATATATCAGTTTGGCAGCGAGCACAAATATGAAACAGTGCTTTATATTATTAAATCGAGTCAGCAATCGTACGTGCAGTTCTTTAGAGAAAAAGGAATACAAAATGCCGTAATGTATGGGTTTAATTACGATGATCCAAAGTTACTAGACTTATTGGAGACAAGCTATAACATAGTGTGCATTGATATATTGGTAGCCGCAAAAAATAAGGGGTGTGTGGTGGTAGATAATACACATTATTCGATGCTAGCCGTCGAGGCATTGCTCCGCTCGGGAAAAAGTAACATTGCACTCATAACTGGTAACCAACACGCAATGGTAAGTTTAGAGAGAGAGGCAGGGTATAGAATTGCGTTGCAAAAGCAAAAGATAGCGATAAATGGAGATTATGTAGTTGATGCAAATTTTAGCCAAAAGGTAGCATTTCAAAAAACATTAGAATTGTTGAAAAAGCATCCGCAGCTAGACGGCTTTTTTTGTATAAGCGATTATATGGCGCTTGGATGTCTAGAAGCAATTCAAAGCTTGGGCAAAGTGATTCCCAAGGATATCGCAGTTATCGGGTTTGATGACATTTTGGTATCCAGATATACAACTCCAAAGCTAAGCACCATTAATCAAAATAATTATAGCAAGGGGTTTGAAGCCGCAAAGTTGGTGGATGCTCTCAAAAGAGAAGACTATGTAACTACAACGATAATCTTAAGCTGCGAGTTAAAGCTGAGAGATAGCATTTAGAAATTTTGTGTAAATGTTATAAAAATCTATGTGAAATAAGAAATAATATATATGAAAAATTTATCTATGAAAAAGATTGACAATATTTGGGAAATATAATATACTAATTTCAAATTATCCATAACGTTTAGGGAGGTAATAAGATGAACAAAAAATTGAAAATGATAATACTATTGGGAGCGCTCTCGGGAGCAATTATAGGGTGTAGCTCAGATGAAGTAGAAGACGATAGAGTTACCCTCACTATTGCTACATATTCGGATCCATTTGAAGTGGATATCGTAACAGGACAAATCGAAGCCTATATGGAACAAAATCCAAACATAAACTTGGTTATAGAGCCGGTATCGGGAGATTTTTGGGAAGTGTTAAAAACTCGAATGGTTTCTAATAACGAGCCAGATATTTTTTATATGGACATATTTCAGGCGGGGCAATTTATAGATGCGAATAAGTTGGCTCCGTTGGATTCCTTGCTAACTGCAGAAGATTTGGCAGACTTCGAGCCCGCGTTGCTTAATGGATTTAGGGGGCAAGATGGTACGTTATATGGAATCCCAAAAGATTTCTCAACGTTGGCATTATATTATAATAAAAAGATGTTTACAGATGCAGGCTTAGAAGCACCAACCACATGGGATGATTTAACTGCTGTTGCAAAGGCGCTGACCAAAGATGGCGTGGTGGGTTTGTCTCTACAAAATGGATTGGATAGAGCGCAGCCGTTCTTTTATTCTAATGGTGGAACCATGATGAAAGATGGAAAACCGACTCTAAATAATCCCAAAAATATAGAAGCGTATGAATATTGGATCGGGCTTATTAAAGATGGGTATGCTCAGACTCCGCAGCAATTGGGTGTGGGCTGGAATGGCGATGCGTTTGCGTCGGAGATCGTTGCTATGACTATAGAGGGCAACTGGATGGTTAATAGCTTGTTGGAGTTGGCGCCAGATTTGGACTATGGCGTGGTTCCAATACCGTATAAAGAGACGCCGGCATCGATGCAGTTTACAGTGGCGTATTCAATGTCAAAAAATACTGATTATCCAGAAGAGGCAAAAGATGTAATTAAGTTTTTAACTTCAGCTGAGCAGCAACAGGTAGTTGCAGATGCGGGTAGAGCAATGCCTTCCCGAAACGCTGCGTTAGAGGAATTTAAGAAAAATTGGCCAGAGCGCGCGGTGTTTGCGGATCAAGCTCCCGTTGCAAGTGAATTTAACTATGGGGTAATTTCGGCGACAGTGGTTGACGAGGCGGCCAAGGCAATGGAGCGCGTATTGTTAGATGATAAAAGTACGGTACAGCAGGCGTTCGATGCGGCACAGGCAAATATAGATAAAGCGCTTTCTAAACAATAAATATGAAAATTAAGAGGCTACATAGATGCAATGAGTTGGATTGCTATATGTGGCATTTTTTTGAAGGAGGTATGTATGAACAAGAAGACACAAGAAAATATTGATGGATGGATAATGGTAGCTCCTATAGTAATCTTGATGCTAGTTTTTGTAATTGGCCCTGCAATATATTCGTTTATGTTGAGCTTTCAAGATTACAACATGCTAAAACCAGAGCAATCTGAATGGGTTTTGTTTGAAAATTATAAAGAATTGTTTTCTGATCCTGCATTTTATCAGGCGTTATATAACACGGTGAAATATTCGATTGTGGTGGTGCCGGTTCAGACCGCAATTGCGCTTTTGCTCGCAACAGTGGCGAATCAAAAAATTAGAGGAAAGACTTTTTTTAGGGTGGCGTATTATGTTCCGGCTGTAACTTCTGCAGTTGCTTCTGCGGCAATGTTTATGTTCTTATTTAATACGAATGGTATAGCAAATCGTTTTCTGGGAATTTTTGGGTTTGAAGCAGTGAGTTGGTTTAATGAGCCAAAGTATGCATTGCCGCTTGCGATGATTATGGCAATATGGTCGACGGTGGGAACGCAGATGCTAGTGTTTTTGGCAGGGCTACAAGATATTCCAAATGAAGTATATGAGGCCGCCTCAATTGATGGAGCAAGCAGTGTAAGAAGATTTTTAAGCGTTACGGTGCCATTGCTTAGAGAAAAAACGATGTTTGTAATAATTGTGGGAATGATAGGCACGCTGCAAATGTTTGATCAGGCATTTATTATTTCTGGAGGAACCGGGGGGCCATTGGGCTCAACGACAACAGTGGTTTTGTATTTATATAATAAAGCATTTGGAGAAAATCGTTTGGGCTACGGATCTGCCGTTGCGGTGGGATTGTTTATTATAATTTTTGCGTTAACAGTTATGCAGAAATCAATATTTGAAGAGCGAGAAGAGCGTCCAGCAAAAAGGAGGAAGGTAAATGGATAAAACTGTTTCTAGGCCTATGAAAGTGCTATTTTATTTTTTGACGATAGGATATGCGTTTATTGCGTTGTTTCCTTTTTTTTGGGCGTTTTATACGTCGCTTAGACCAAGCAAGGAAGCGTATAAATTAAATTTTGACTTTTCGAATCTAAGCTTTGGCACATATGTTGACTTAATAGTCAAAAATGATATAGGCAGATGGTATTTTAACAGCTTTATAATAGCCATTAGCGTAACTCTTTTGGGGGTTATTTTAAGCACAATGGCAGGATATGCGTTGGCAAGAATTGACTTTACAGGAAAAAATATCATATTTATGACGATTTTGGGGCTGATGATGATACCAGGACAAATCACAATGATTCCACAGTATATGCTACTAAATAAATTCAACTTTATCAATACGTATGTGGGGCTAATAATTCCGTTTTTGTTTAATGCATTTAACATATTTATGATGCGCCAATTTTTTATATCGTTTCCAATCAGCTTGGAGGAGGCTGCGCAATTAGATGGGCTCTCGCGCAGAGGAATTTTCTTCAAAATAGCATTGCCGCTTGCCAAACCCGCAATTACTACAATTATAATTATGACATTTATGGGAAGTTGGAACAACTTTCTTATGCCAAATTTATTGATTACGTCGCGTGATATGTATACATTGCCGGTGGGGATGGCGTCGCTAAATAGCCAGTATTTTTCGTTTCCAAATCAGACAATGGCCGGCGCTATGCTATTATCAATTCCAATGGTAATCTTATTTTTAATATGTCAGAAATATTTTATAGAGGGCGTTACAACTTCGGGTATTAAATAATTGGGAGGACTTATGCACATTCAAAAAACTGATAACTTAGGCAAGGATAATTACGTTGTCTCATCAAACAAAATTTATGCAGTAGGCAAGCAAGACGGGACGTTTAAGCCAATGGGGCATCACATATTGGGAGAAATGTCGGGCATCTTTGCGCAGCCGATTAAGCTTTCGAGAGGATATGAAATTGCAGTAGATGGGAAGGCTGCAATAGCGAATGCCTACGTTTTTGATGACGGTGAAAGTAGATTTATATATGACAAATTTGAAGTGGCCGTTAATGCCGCAGATAACCAGAAAGTATTGGCTATAGAATTTTCGGCAACAGAAAAAAAAGTAGCGGTGGAGTTTAAGATTCTACTAAAAATAGAAGGATGCTGGACTGCAGATATGGTAAATTTTAGAGATGCTGCAACGGCTGTAGTGGCACAAAACCAAAGTAGCGTCACTGTAGCGCATCTGAAAGAGGAATATTACGCAAAAGTATTTTTGGCTGAAGATGCGACAATTGTTGTAACTCAGGCGGGAGATGCTGTGGAGGTAAAAATAAAATTTGAGCTCAAAGATGTATTTGCGATATATATTTCTGCCGCTAGCGATGCCGATTCTATAAATGACAATGCGATCCCAGATTTTGCGGCACAAAAAATTAGGCGCAAAGAACTACTGAAGGCAACAGAATTGATAACAGATGACGAACAGTTTAACGAAGTCTTTGCAGGGCTAAAGCTAAATTATGATATGCTGGTGCAAGACATAGATGGGATAGGCGAAGGCTATACTGCAGGGTTTCCAGACTTTCAATGGTTTTTCGGGTGCGATACCACATATGGAATATACGGAACCCTTGCAGTAGGGCAACATGATATGACAGCCAAAACGTTGCGGTTGTTAAAAAAATTGTCGTGGCAAGAAAACGGAAATGGGCGTGTGATACATGAAATGTCGCCTTGGGGTGTTGTCTATGGAAAAGGAAACTTACAGGAGACGTCTCAATTTATAAGCGCAGTATATGAAACTTACAAATGGACTGCAGATAAAGTATTTTTGGAAGAGATCTTTGAGTTTTGCGTATTGGGAATAGCGTGGATAAAAGAGCAAGCTCAGGGAAACTCGGTTTGTCCGAAAGGCAATGGAATAGTAGAAGTTGCAGGAATCGAGGGCAGGTTGATTGATGTTGCTATATTGACGATTGATGCATATGAGCATATGGAATATCTGGCGGAGCAAATGCAAAGGTTTGAGTTGATAGAAGGGTATCGCGAGGATAGAGAAGCGTTGTGTGCAGAAGTTTTGGACAGATTTTATAATAAAGAAGAAAGATTCTTTGGAGATATCATTTGTAGCCCGCACGAAGCGGCAGCTAGTCGAGACATCTTGGTGAATTCTATAAAAAATACGCCAACTCTTAGTTCTGCAATGGAAAAATATTTTGATAAAGTGTTAGAGAATGCGACCGGAGAATGGGTAGCGCTGGTGCTGAAAAACTGGGTTTCGATATTGCCATATAGCAAAAGGTTTGTGCCGCAACATATTAAGGATGAAGGGTTAGATCAGATGTTGCAACCAGATTTTTATAACGATTATGGTATGAAAATTAGTTGCATGTGTAATGATAAAGACGATCCAGTCGACGATGTGTATACTCTAAATAAATCGATGTCCATAAACACGGGGTGCTTGGCCGAGGTGTTTGCGGCAAATGGTCAAATTGATAAGGCCTACGAATTGCTAAAATGTTTGGCAGAAAGTATGTATGTAGATATGCCTGCAGCAATAAGTGAGATAT
The DNA here is from genome assembly GCF_030708075.1 of Candidatus Epulonipiscium viviparus. Taxonomy (GTDB): domain Bacteria; phylum Bacillota; class Clostridia; order Lachnospirales; family Cellulosilyticaceae; genus Epulonipiscioides; species Epulonipiscioides viviparus. Next base: position 2,468,385 of record NZ_CP117982.1, read on the forward strand.
TGCCAGATGATGGATGCTTTATGCAATTTTGGTCAGGGTATGGGATCCACCATGTGTTTATGAAATATATCGTGGGATTAACAGCAGATGCGCCAAATAGATCAATAACTATTGAGCCCAATTTGCCTGTGGCGTTAAATGAGATAGCAATAAAAAATTTGCAAGTGGGTGACTGTATAATTGATATAACGATTAAAAGAAAAAATGGTGCGGTAACAGTTGCTGTAAATAAAAATTCGGCAGATTACAATATTGTGGTGAGGTGTTAAAGTGATAGTATATGATAAGGGCGTAGAAGAATTCGAAAATTTTTTGATATGTGAAGATAGCTTCGATGAGATGAGTTTAGGAAAAACGGAATCTATTATGTGTCAGGGCAATGGCTATATGTGTATACGTGGCTATGCGGAAGAAGCGTATCCTAAAAAAGTTGCAACAACGCTAATTGCTGGTACGTTTAATATCGCAATGGAAAATGAAGTTACAGAATTACCAAACATCTCGGACGCGTTTTCGATGGAGCTATTAATTGATGGCAAGAGATTTTTCTTGGCAGAAAATAACGTGGAAAATTATAGCAAAATCTTGAACTTAAAAACGGGGGAGCTAACCAGAACGTTTGCATATAAAACCGAAGAGAATGAATTTAGATTTGTGATGAGACGTTTTGTATCGGCAGCAGATGTTCATATTGCAGTGTCGCGCGTTGAGATTACGGCAATGAAAAAAGCGGCGCAGATTGTTGTGCTCTCGGGTATCGATAACCGTGCGACTAATTCGGGAGAATGCCATCTGATAGAAAATGTACGTAGGTTTTATGAAAAGAAATTTGCATATACACATTTGGTGACAAATCAATCGAAAATAGATATTTATGTAAATGCAAGTCATAAGATTTTTGTAGATGACGCAGAATTGGATTTGGTGCCAGCACCTAAAATGTCGAGGAGAACGATTTCGGCGCAGTATAACTTGGATGTTGCGGCGGGGAGTGTTGTAGCGATAGAAAAATATATAAGTTATTACACCTCCAATGATGCGGATGAAGTGCGATGCGATGAGCCTTGCGCCTCGTATAAAATTTTGGCACAAAAGATGGCTGTAGGATACTTTAAGCTGCTAGAAGAGAGTGTTGAAGTTTTGGCGGCAAAGCTTTGGGAGCGGGATTACATTAAGATAACATCGAGCGAGGCAATAGCTCAGCTGGGGATCAACTACGCTATGTATCATATGTTTGTGATGACACCAGCCCATGACAATAGAATGAATATAGGTGCAAAGGGGCTGTCGGGAGAAGGTTATAAGGGGCATACATTTTGGGATACAGAAGTCTTTTTGTTGCCAAGATTTATAGTGCAAAACCCTGCAGTGGCTAGAAAGCTGTTGGAATATAGATATTTGGGATTGGAGGGAGCGAGGCGTAAGGCGGAGGAGAACGGATTTGAAGGTGCGATGTTCCCTTGGGAGGCAGCAAATCCCAAAGATGGTGAAGTAACTCCAAAGTATAATGGTGTGGATGTTTATACGGGCGATCAACTAAAAGTTATAACGGGAGATATCGAGATACACATCGTAGCGGATGTTGCGTATGGAGTGTATTTGTATAATAATTTTACAGCAGACCAAGAATTTATGAATTCATATGGCTACGAAATTATAATGGAGACAGCAAAATTTTGGAATTCGAGATTGGAGTATGCAGATGGAAAGTACCATATCAATGATGTTATAGGTCCGGATGAATACACCGAGCATGTTGATGATAATGCGTATACAAACTATTTGGCAAAGTGGAATATGGAGTATGCGTGTCGCAGTTATAATGATTTGTTGGCTAAAGACCCCGAGCTGCTTGCTAGATTGGACGAAAAAATCTCGATTGGAGCAGTAATAGAAACAATTAGAGAGCGAGCAGAGCGTATTTATGTGCCTGTTCCAGATGCAGAGCTAATAATAGACCAAGACAGAACCTATAGAAGCTTAGAAGAAATAGATCTAACTAAATATAGGCAGGCCGAGCTGGTTGCTAGCATAGCAAAAGATTATGGAATGGAGCAAATTAGTAAACTGAAAGTATCGAAGCAAGCAGATGTTATGGTGTTGTTTTTGTTATTTGGAGAAAGATGGGCAGACGAAATTAAGAAGGCGAACTTTGATTATTACGAGGCGTTTTGTTTGCATGATTCATCGCTGAGTTTAAGTACTTACGCTATTTTGGCAAATGACATAGGGTATGAGAGATATGGATATGAATTGTTTAAGCGAGCGTTGCTTATTGATATAGGCCAAGAAAAGCATTCGTGTGACGAGGGAGTTCACGCGGCATCGTATGGCGGGGTGTGGCAGTGTATCATATATGGATTTGCGGGAGTTAGAATGATAGGAGAAAAATTACACATCAATCCTAGATTGCCAGCGGAAATGGAGAAGATTGAATTTAATATGTATTATCTGGGGCAAAAATTATGTGTAAAAGCCTCAAAAGATACAGTTGTGGTGGCAAACATGGGCGAGAGGGCTGTAGCTGTAATAATTAAGAATCGAGAAATAGAGATTGCTGCCAATGCAGCGGTGGAGGCGTGAGATGCTAAAATTGGTAATTTTTGATTTGGATGGAGTAATTGTTGATACTGCGAAATACCATTATCTGGCTTGGCGAGAGCTTGGATATGAGTTAGGGATTGAGTTTACACAAGAACAAAATGAAGCTTTTAAAGGTGTGAGTAGATTGGCTTGCATGGATATTATGTGTACGCTTGCCAATAAAGAAGATATGCCGCAAGATGAACGCAATCGAATAGCAAACAAAAAGAATGATATATATTTGGAGTTGATAAAAGATATAACCAATAGTGAATTGCTAGCGGGAGTGGAAAATTTATTGCGTGAGTTAAAGCAGGCAGGCATAAAAGTTGCGTTGGGATCCGCAAGCAAGAATGCGGTACCGATTTTGAAAAAAACAGGGATACTCCATTATTTTGATACAGTAATCGATGGAAATAAAGTAAAAAAAGCAAAGCCAGACCCAGAGGTATTTGAGCTTGCCGCGCAAACAGCGGAAGTGGCCAATGCTGAGTGTGTAGTATTTGAAGACGCTACTGCAGGAGTGGAAGCCGCAATTGCAGCGGGAATGGCGGTCGTTGGGATTGGCACCAAAGAGAGTTTGCCAAATGCTGAAGTAGTTTTTGCAAATGTGGGAGAAGTAAGCGTTGAATTTTTATTACGAGCAGTAACGAATGACAGATATAGACCGAAGTATCACATTTCAGTTCCTGCAGGATGGCTAAATGACCCCAACGGGCTGATATTTTACAAAGGAGAGTATCATGTATTTTATCAGCACTATCCACATGACACAGTGTGGGGGCCGATGCATTGGGGACATGCAAAAAGCAAGGATCTAATAAGGTGGGAGTATTTGCCGATAGCATTGGCGCCGGATATGGATCATGAAAATGTGGGATGCTTTTCGGGCAGTGCGATAGAACATGATGGAAAATTATATTTGATATACACTGGAGCTGCCGATGATGCAAACGGAACGCATCTGCAAACGCAATGTGTAGCGTATTCGGAGGATGGAATCAATTTTACCAAGTATGAAGGAAACCCGGTTTTGACTGCAGCAGATCTGCCAGAAGATTGCCAAGTGAATGCGGGAGAATTTAGAGATCCAAAGGTGTTTAAGAAAGATGACGCATTTTATATGGTGGTAGTGGCAAAGGCAGCGGCGGGCAATATATTGTTGTATAAATCGAGAGATTTGCTGAGCTGGGAGTATGTGAGAGCGATAGCCAATGGCGAGGGCGGCAATATGGGCGAAATGTTTGAGTGCCCAGATCTATTTGAGCTAGATGGCAAAGATGTATTGATTACATCGCCTATTGCAATAAAGAGGAGCGGTCACAGATTTTTTAATACATCATCCACGCTGTATTTTGGCGGTAAGATGAATTGGGAGACTGGGGAATATGCCAAAGAATGCCACGATGAGATTGACATAGGCACAGATTTTTATGCACCGCAAACGTTGTGTGACGATCGAGGTAGACGCATTATGATTGCCTGGGCGCAGATGTGGCATCGTACAATGCCAACAAATGTATTGCGACATAATTGGGCGGGAAGTTTTTCGATACCGAGAGTACTGAAATGGAAGGACGAAAAACTGATGCAAACCCCGGTTGAAGAATTGCGAGCGTATCGTGTGGATCACGTAATGTACAGAGGTGAAAAAGTTGAGGGAGTTCGTAGATTTGACGGAGTTACAGGAGACGTATGTGAACTGGTCGTGGATGTAGACATGGGAGATGCGAATAACTTTTCGATTGCAGTATTAAAGACGGGCAACGAGAAAGTTGTTATTTGGTTAGATGATAGCAGAATAACTATCGATAGGTCGTGTATGGGAAATCCTATATTGGGGAATGAAAGTATACCAGTAAATTCGAGGTGGATTCCGTATCATAAAAAAACAGTAAAATTGGATATATTGATAGACAAGAGCATCGTCGAAGTATTTGTAAACGACGGAGAATACGCAATGACAGTAACAGCATATCCAGAAGGCACTGCAGCTGAGATCGAGTTTTTTGCTGATGGAGCGGCAGTGATTGATATTGACAAATGGAATATTTAGGCAAAAGTAGAGGACTCTGTAGAAGGGGTCCTTTTTTTATTGGGCAGTAATTTTGAGGCCAGTATATTCGGCGACTACTTTTTGCGATGGCTGGCATACCAAAAATCGATCGTCCCAATTGCCATCAACCAAGTCAGTGATAAATCCTAGGTTTGAGTCCACTTGCATATAGGCCCAGTCAAATTCTTGGGCAATAACTTTGGCGCGTTCCACCTCGGCAGTATCATCGTAGAGGTTGGACTTGATAAAACAAAGATTTCCGTATTGAGAAATAAAGCTGGTTTCTTGCTCGATAAGATATTGCGCAGTGTCCTCGTCTTCATACTCCTCGAGATATGTTTCATATAAAGAAGCGTAATGCTCTTTGGAAGGCATAGTGCCGTTTTCCATCCACGGTTTTGAGTACCAGTAGATGCCGCCCGAACTATTAAACAGCTCGAGATACTTTTGCTGCGAACCTAAAAATAGGGCCATGCAGTCATCACAACGCGGAATTATAAGAGGGATTTGGCTAGAGGTAAGGCCGATAATGCTGTTGGAGCATAAACCGTAGCCAAGAATTATAGCGTCATATGGCTTGGCATTGCGCTTGGTGTTAATTGCCTCAACCTTGTGTATCGAATCTTGAATGGCCTGCTGTAATAATTGCGGAGTATTATGTAGCCCCTGCTCGAGCCAAAATGAATGAATCACGTTTTTGCTTTTACTTATTGCGTAGCCTATTTCTCTAGAAAATATTGAACAACCTATCAGTGCTAATCGCATAAAAACCTCCTTGTTATTTTAATTGACCTCATTATAGCAAACGAAAATAACAATTTCAATTATTTTTTGATCTTCTATTGACAATTTATTCCTAATAGTATATAATTCTTATTACAACAAGTTACTAATAAGGAGGAACAACATGAAACAGCATAGACAAACAATTCAGAAAACTTTGGTTTTAGATGCTATACATGAATTAAAATCCCACGTAACAGCAGCTGAAGTGTATGAATTAATTATAAAAAAACATCCTACTATTAGTAAGGGAACAGTGTATCGAAATTTGAATCAATTGGCACAAAATAATAAAATTAAAAAGATAGTAACAGCATCTGGAGCAGAGCGTTTTGACCACTCTTGCCACGATCACTATCACGCGGTTTGTGTTCATTGCAATAAGATGATTGATGTAGAAATGCCGTATATGTCAAAATTGGAGAGTACAATTAAAGACGCGGAGGGATTTGTATTTAGTGGTCATGATATAGTTTTTCAAGGCGTCTGCTCGGAATGCGCAAAACAAAATAATAATTAATGGAGGTTTTGTAATATGGAAAAGTTTGTGTGTACAGTATGTGGATATGTTCATGAGGGATCTGAGGCACCTAAAAAGTGTCCGATTTGTAAGGCACCTGCAAAGAAATTTGATAAGCAAGTAGCTTCAGAAGATGGTGGCTTGGTGTTTGCAGATGAGCATAGAGTAGGAGTGGCAACTGGCGTAGATAAAAGAATTGTAGATGGGCTTCGCGCAAATTTTGAGGGTGAATGTACAGAAGTAGGGATGTATCTTGCGATGGCGAGAGTTGCATACAGAGAAGGATATCCAGAAATTGGAATGTATTGGGAAAAGGCGGCATATGAGGAAGCGGAGCATGCGGCAAAGTTTGCAGAGTTGTTGGGTGAAGTTGTAACGGCATCTACAAAGAAAAACTTAGAAATGCGTGTAACGGCAGAGCATGGGGCAACAGCGGGTAAAAAAGAACTAGCCGCATTGGCAAAAGAGCTAAACCTAGATGCGATTCATGACACTGTACACGAGATGGCAAAAGATGAAGCAAGACATGGCAAGGCGTTTGCAGGGTTGCTAAATAGATACTTTGAATAAATAAAAGAGATCCCTCGCTGGAGTTAATAGGTGGGGGATTTTTGTGGTTAATTTCATGGCATTGATAAATTTGAAAAATATGATAGACTAGAGGGTACAGCAAAGTTGGAGGCGTTAGTTGATAAAATACCAAACTTAGAAATAACTGTTAAATATAGGAGTATATATATGAGAAGTTGGAGGCGTTAGTTGATAAAATACCAAACTTAGAAATAACTGTTAAATATAGGAGTATATATATGAGATTAATAAGTTTATTTGCTGGTGCTGGTGGTTTAGATCTAGGTTTCGAAAAGGCGGGCTATGAGATAGCAGCAGCAAATGAGTATGATAAGACCATATGGGCAACGTATGAGAAAAATCATAAAGGACCACTGATTAAAGGTGATATTAGTAAAATACCTTCGGCGGATTTTCCTGATGGTATAGATGGCATCATTGGTGGCCCCCCTTGTCAAAGTTGGTCAGCGGCGGGTAGGTTAAAGGGTATAGAAGACCCTAGGGGCCGGTTATTTTATGAGTATATACGTATACTAAAAGATAAGAAACCTAAGTTTTTTTTGGCTGAAAATGTAAAGGGTATGATGGCGCAAAGACACAATGAAGCGGTAAAGGGTATTGTAAATCAATTTGAAGAAGTGGGCTATGACGTGTTTATAAAGTTGTTAAATGCAAATGACTATGGCGTAGCGCAGGATAGGAAAAGAGTATTTTATATTGGATTTAGAAAAGACCTAAATATAAAATTTGAGTTTCCGAAGCCGCAGGAGTATAAGCCTGTGCTTAGGGATATACTATGGGACTTGAAAGATAATGCTGTTCCTGCATTAGATAAAAATAAAAAGAATGCTAGCGTAAAATTCTTAAGTCATGAATATTTTACTGGTGCTTTTTCTACAATGTTCATGAGTAGAAATAGGGTTAGACAGTGGGATGAACCTGGCTTTACAGTACAAGCAAGCGGTAGGCAATGCCAATTACATCCACAGGCTCCCAAGATGCCAAAAGTTGAGAAAAATAAAAATGTATTTGCAGAGGGGCAAGAACACTTATATCGTAGGTTATCTGTTAGAGAGGTTGCGAGAGTACAGGGTTTTCCCGATGATTTTGAGTTTATCTATACATCAGTAGATACGGGGTATAAGATGATTGGTAATGCGGTACCTGTTGGCTTGGCCTATGCAGTAGCAGAGCAAATTAAAAAGTATATTTGAATAAAGAAAAGAGATCCCCCCGCTGGAGTTAATAGGTGGGGGATCTTTGAGGTTAATGAGTTAATTCGGATATTAGTATGGTGCGTTTTTGATCTAGAGACATTTTGGCCGCTTGTGCGATATAGACAGACATAAGCCCGTCGAAGCCATTGGTTGGAACTTCGGTATCGTTTAGTACTGCATCAACAAAGTCTTGTAGCTCCGTTACGAATGCGTCATTGTATCGCTCGAGGAAGAACCAAGTTGGCTTGGCAATTTCTACGCCATCGGCGGTGCTTATCTTAACATGGTTTTCTAAATTATTTTCATCGGCAACAGATCCCTTGTCGCAATGAACTTCCACTCTCTGGTCATAACCATATCTAGCAGCACGGCTGTTATCAATTACTCCGATTGCGCCGTTTTCAAATTTTAGGCTTACAATAGCAGTATCAACGTCGTCGTATTGCGCAATGTCAGGATTTATACAAATATTTCCAATTGTAGTAACTTCAGTAACTTCGCTGCCAACCAAAAAGCGTGCCATATCGAAGTCGTGGATCATCATATCGGAGAAGATGCCTCCAGAAATTTTAACGTATTCTAGCGGCGGAGCTTCTGGATCTCTGGAAGTAATTTTTACAATATGCGGCTTACCCAGCTGTCCAGACTTAACGACCTCTCCAACAGCGGCGTGGTCTCTGTCAAATCTTCGAACAAAACCTACCATAAGTTTAATATTTGCCTGCTCAGCAGCTTTTATAGCTTCTTTGATTTTGGTAGTATCTAAGTCGATAGGCTTTTCGCAGAAGATATGCTTTTTGGCAGCCGCGGCCTTCATAAGAAATTCCGAGTGGGTATCGGTAGAAGAACATATTAAAACAGCATCAATTTCGGGATCGGCAAAAATTTTGGCAGGATCGGTATATATCTTTTGAACACCGAGACCTTTTGCCCATTCTCTAGCATCTTCTGTAAGATATGGGTCTGCAATGGCTTCTAATGTAGCACCACTAATAAATTTTGCTATATTATTACCATGCAAACGACCGATTCGACCTGCTCCGAGCATTCCTAGTTTTAACATTATTTAATCGCCCCTTAATATAAATTTGGCCCAAGTTTTACGCTAAGGCGGGCAAGTTTAGCAACCTTAAGGCTAAGGAAAGTATTCTCTAAGTAGATGAAGCTTGTTTTCTAAGTATTCTGAGAAATATAATGGCTATTACGATAGATAAAATGCCAGCATAAATATAGGTATTGCCTGGCATAAAGTTATGCGTAACAGGAGCAATTACGGCGGTGATAGAAAAACCAAATAGCATAGCACCATAATTTTGACCCTGATATTTTATGCCAAAATATTGGCTGGTAATAGATGGGAATATTCCTAAAACGCCGCCATAAGAAGCATACACCAAAACGATGCCTATAGAGCTAAGATACCCGGCGCCGAGCCAAATTAATAGCAACCCGATGATGCCACACATAAGGTCGTATTGAAGAATGCGAAGCCGGCCAAGCTCATCTCCTAAAGTTGGTAAAAGCAGTTTGCAAGCCGCATTGGCAATAGGTCCAATCATAACAGCGTATATAGCATATTCCGCAAGGATGCCTTTGCTCTCCTGGATGATATAGGCCATAGGAGAAATTAAAAAGTAGGATAATAAAGCCGCAATCATAATTCCAAATAGAATGTAGAATTCTTTGGTGCGCATCATCTCTTTTGTTGTAAGATCGTTAGATGAGGAAGCTTTAGTAGTTGCAGTATAATTTTCTGGAAGCTTGATAAATAGCCCACCAAGTAACCAAGATGTTGCCACAAGTATACCAAGAATTAAAAATGTAGTGCTGGCCCCATAATTTTCGAGCCAAGATCTGCTAGGAGGAGCTAACAAAAACCCGCACATCGCATTTGCGGTAACTGCCAGACCAGAGGCAAATCCGGGTCTAGCTGGAAACCACTTTTGATATACCGAGATTACTGTAGTATATATCATACCGTGCCCGATCCCCTGAAAAGCATAGCCTATATATAGCCCGATTAAAGACCGATTTGCTGCAAATACAGAGGAAAACAAGCTGAAGGTAAATATCGCGCCACCAATCCAGATAGCATAAGAAGGTTTGTACCTATCTTGAATTTTGCCGCCAATTAAATTTCCAAAAGCAAAAGTAATTAAAGACAAATAGAAACATAGCATAACTTGTGAAATAGTCCAGTCTGTGCCTTCCATAACGTATGGCTGATATATAGACCATAGATGTGGAAGTCCAGTGAGAAACATCGCTAAAAGCCCTGCCCCGAGGGATAAAAATTTTCTTTTTTCTTTATACATTAATTTACACCATCCAAAGTTGATTATATAGTTGAACAACATCTGCTGTGGAAATCGCTCTGATTGTATTACCAGGACTTCCGCTGCTAATGGCATCGTGAGCCATTTTATCGATTTGAGCAAAAAACTCTGTTTTGTTTATGCCATATACTTCAAGTGTAGGAATGTTGAGATTAGCTAGGAGCGTGTTGAGTTTTGAGAGAAATGCGGTGCTTGCGACATCGTCATCGGCAGAATCGGTGGCTCCGATTGCTCTTGCTATTGCAGCGAATCGAGCGGGTGCACCAACTGACGCATAACTGAGGCATACTCTCATAAGCATAGCATTAGAAATTCCGTGCGGTACATGAAACAGCGCGCCAATGGGTCGGCTCATGCCATGAATTAGGGTTACCGAGGCATTGTTAAAGGCGATTCCGGCTTCTAAAGAGGCAATAGCCATTTGAGTTCGTGCGGCTACGTTGTTTGGCTGGTTGTATGCGAGCTCAATATTATTGAATATTCGGGTAATGGCTGATAACGCAAAGGTGTCTGACATAGGCTGAGCTCGGCGCGAGGTGTAGGCTTCTACTGCATGGCAAAGAGCATCGATGCCAGTAGCTGCAGTAACAGATTTGGGAGCAGTCATGGTAAAACTTGGATCTACGATTGCCAAGGTGGGCACCAAAGCTCGGCCTTTTAATAGCATCTTGATCTGAGTTTTCTCATCGGTGATGATGGTAAACTGCGTAGTTTCGGAGCCCGTACCCGCCGTGGTGGGAATGGCAACGGTGTTTGGAACGGCAATGTCTATGATGCGGCCATTAAAATCGGAGATGTGACCGCTATAGTTTGCCATCACTCCGATTGCCTTCATAGCGTCGATGGGGCTGCCACCGCCAATGCTGATTAAAAAATCGCAACCAGCGTTTTGGTATGCTCCAACTCCGGCTGTTATCATGGCATCGGTAGGTTCGCCGTTGATGTCAGAAAAAATTTCGTATGCAACTTGATGACTGTCTAATATGGCGGTCAGCTTTGCGCAGTTGCCAAGTTGTAGCATGATTTTATCGGTTACAATTAAAGCTTTGTGCCCCAAGTTTTGGATTTTGTCTCCAGATTCTAGTAGTGCATTTTCTCCAATTAATAAGTCGTTATTGATAATAAATTCTCGTGCCACAAAAATCCTCCTTAAGCTTTGGCAATCATTTCGCCATATTTTTCCTTAGACTCTACAATAAACTGCTCAACTTCTGGCAGAGTGGGTAAGTTGCAGCAAGAATGCTCGCGAACCATCATAGAAGCTTCCGCGCTGCCGATTTCTAAGCATTTTTCGATTTCTAAGCCAGCAAATATGCCATACAAAAAAGCAGACGCGTAGCCATCGCCGCCACCAAACCCTTTTAATGCTTCAACAGGAAACGGCTTAACGCTATACTTGGTACCATCTTCTAGAAATGCGGTGGAACCCTTTTTGCCATGCTTGATAACTACGATTTTGGCACCAAGATTGATCCACGCAGAAGCGGATTGCTCGTCTGTTCTGTTGGCTTCGATGAGCCTTTCGGTGAGGTCAAATTCTTCGCGGGAGCCGATAATAATATCTGCATGCTGTGCAGCAATAGAATAGTAAATAGATATATCGTCTATATTTTTCCAATTGTATTCGCGATAATCGATATCAAAAAAGATGCGTACATTATGCTTTTTGGCGAGATAGATAGCCTTAAGAGCCGCTTCTCGAGAAGGACTTTGTGCAAGTGAAGTTCCGGAAATGAGCAAAGCTTTGGTTTGCTGAATATATTCTTCGCTGACATCTGCGGGACATAGAGATAGATCGGCAGCAAAATTGCGATACATTAGGATTTGGCTTTCATTTTTGGATAAAATTTCGGTAAAAGTTAGACCAAGTTTTTCGCCGTTGGTAGCGCGTGTAACATTGGACGTATCGATTCCTTCTTTGTCAAAAACATGAGTAACAAAATCTCCGAATTGATCATCGGAAACTGCAGCGATAAAGCCGGTCTTTAAACCGAGTCGAGATACGCCTATAGCGATATTTGCAGGGGAACCGCCAAGATATTTTTTGAATGTGGTGCATTCTTCGAGAGGTTGAAAATAATCTACGGGATTAAAATCGATAGCAATTCTGCCAAGTAATATAAGATCGAACTTTCTATCAGTTGCAAAGTGTATATAGTTCATAAGATGCTCCTTTTATAAAAAAAATGATTATGTTGTGGATATATATTGAGTAAATTATGATCATATATTACCATGGTGTTTTGGAGTTGTCTAGCCTTTTTTTGTTTTGTATTTCACAATGGATAAAATATGTAGTATAATAGAGAGAAAGTAACAAACTAGGAGAAAATTTTATATGAAAATCCAAAGAATCAATCAAATAGAAGCGTATATATTAGAGAAGAAGATAGTACAGTTAGACGCGTTGTGTGTGCTGTTTGGCATTTCCAAAAATACTTTAAGAAGAGATATAGATATACTCGTAAAAAAAGGAAGCATCGCAAAGGTGTATGGCGGGGTAGTAGCAGTGGGGGAGACCTCGCAACTTACTGCATTTGAAAAACGGGCAGGAATGCTTGTAAAAGAAAAGGTGGGCATCGCGAAATGCGCGGCAACTTTTGTACAGGATTCAGACGTAATTTTTATTGATACAGGAACGACAACTGCGTATTTAATAAATTATTTGGGGCACCTAAATAATCTAACAATTGTAACGTATAATGTGGATACAATTTATAAGGCATTGCAATTTCCAAATCTAAAGCTGATATCGCTACCTGGAATGCTAAAGCATAATACAGTTTCGTTGGTAGATCCTGAGGCTGTAAATTATTTGGCTAATATCAATATTAACAAAGCATTTGTGTCGTGTACAGGATTATCGATAGCAAATGGGATATGCAATACATCTGCAGAAGAATATATAATCAAGCAAGCGGTGGTGAAGAAAAGTAAGGAAAGCTATTTATTGGCAGATCATTCCAAATTTGATCGTTCTGCGCTTATGACATATGCCGATATTGAAGATATAGAGTATTTGATTACAGATAGAGAGCCTGATGCAGTATATGAAGAGTATTTAATACAAAAATCAGTTAATTTGATAATTAGTTAAATTGGTGAAGTAGTAATTGGAGAGGGGAATAATAATGAGTAATGTAGATGACGAACAGGAGTTTGAAATTGATGAAGAGATTTTGATAAAATATTTGGAGAGCAAGAATAATATTGTGGTAATTCCGGAGGGTGTGGTGGCCATTGGAGAAGAAGCATTTGGCGAGTGCGGTAACGTGGTCTCGGTAACCATGCCAAACAGCGTAACTAGTATAGGTAAAATGGCATTCTACTGGTGTAGAAGTCTAAGCACTGTTAATATTTCGAAAGCAGTAACAGAGATTGAGGGGTGGACTTTCTGCGGTTGTAAAAACTTAAGCGCCGTGGATTTGCCAGATGGCGTAACTAGTGTAGGCAAATGGGCCTTCTATGGGTGCAGCAGCTTATTCAATATAACTATTCCAAATAATGTAATAAGCATAGGCAACGCCGCCTTCTATGGCTGCAGAAGTCTCAGTAGCATACATATTCCTCAGGGTGTCCGCCGCATAGGCAAGTGGACTTTCTGCGAGTGTAACAGGTTAAGCAAAATAAATATACCAGATAGCGTAACTAGCGTAGAAGAGAAATCATTTTCGTTGAGTGGAGTGACATCTATTACGATTCCGGGAAGTGTAAAAAGTATAGGAGAAAAAGCATTTGCAGTATGTGGAAATTTAGTTACTGTAGAAATGGCAGACGGCGTAGTGAGCATCGAGGAGAGAGTCTTCGTAAGATGTAGTAAGCTCAACAATGTGACGCTATCAAAATCTATCATCTACATAGGCAAGCTGGCTTTTGGCGAATGTGGTAGCCTAAGAAGCATCGAGATTCCCGCGAGCGTAAAAAAGATAGGCAATAAGGCATTTTATAATTGCAGTAGACTGGAGAGCATCACGATTTCTGACGGGATAAAACATTTGGGGAAAGATGTTTTTGGAGGATGCCGCAACTTGCGAACGGTTAATGTGCGAGGTCAGATAACAGACATTATAAAGGAAGGATTTGCCAAAATGGAGCAGCAAATTGAATTTGTGCAGTTAAAATAGGAAACAAAAAAGAGGACACGGTGGCCAGCGCGATGTCCTCTTTTAAATTTATTCGAATAAATATATTTATTATTTTAATCTAAGTCTAATAAGAGCTTTTTGTAATGCAATTTCGGCGCGTCGATGATCAGAGTTGGCATCACCCATGTGACCCTCGGCACGTTCCTTTGCAGATTCAGCACGCTCTTTGTTGATCTCGCCTTCGAGCTCTGATGCGTCAGTAAGGATAGTAACTTTATCCTTGGTAACTTCAGCAAAGCCGCTCATAGTGGTTGCCTCTTTCTTTTCGCCACCAACTTTATAGCGAATTATTCCATAGCTAAGAAGCGTAACGACAGGCTCGTGGTCATACATAACACCCATCTCGCCTTCTGTGGTCTTTAAAACCACCATATCGACCATCTCGTTAAACACTTGTCGTGTAGGAGTTATAATTTCTAATTTAATTTGATTTGCCATAGTCTCACCGCCTTAAAGCGTCTTAGCTTTTTCAGCAGCGTCTTCGATAGTACCAACCATTAGAAACGCATTCTCTGGTAGGTGATCATACTTGCCATCCAATATCTCTTTAAATCCGCGAACAGTTTCTTTAACAGGAACGAATTTTCCGTGCATACCTGTAAAAGTCTCTGCAACGTGGAATGGCTGAGATAGGAATTTTTGAACCTTTCTAGCGCGGTTTACAGTGATTTTGTCAGACTCAGAAAGCTCATCCATACCAAGAATGGCAATGATATCCTGAAGTTCTTTGTATCTTTGTAGAGTTGCTTGAACCTGTCTAGAAACATCGTAGTGATCTTGCCCAACGATTTGTGGGTCGAGAATTCTAGAAGTGGAATCTAGAGGATCTACTGCAGGGTAAATGCCTTGCTCAACGATAGAACGAGAAAGAACAGTCTTCGCATCGAGATGGGCAAATGTTGTTGCAGGAGCAGGGTCGGTGAGGTCATCGGCTGGTACATAAACTGCTTGAACAGAAGTAATTGAGCCTTTGTTTGTGGAAGTGATGCGCTCCTGAAGAGTTCCCACCTCGGTTGCTAGAGTTGGTTGGTATCCAACTGCAGAAGGAATACGTCCAAGTAGTGCGGAAACCTCAGATCCAGCTTGGATGAAACGGAAGATGTTATCTACGAACAAAAGAACGTCTTGCCCAGACTCATCTCTAAAATATTCTGCCATAGTAAGGCCGGTAAGAGCAACTCGCATACGTGCTCCTGGTGGCTCGTTCATTTGGCCAAATACCATTGTAGTTTTGTTGATAACGCCAGAATCGGTCATCTCGTGGAATAAGTCGTTTCCTTCACGAGTTCTTTCTCCAACGCCAGCAAAAACAGAAAATCCGCCGTGCTCTGTTGCGATATTACGAATGAGCTCCTGAATTAGTACGGTTTTACCAACTCCAGCGCCGCCAAATAGCCCGATTTTTCCACCCTTAAGATATGGGCACAAAAGGTCTACTACTTTGATTCCGGTTTCGAGAATTTCTGCAGTAGTGGATTGCTCCTCAAAGCTTGGTGCCGCTCTATGAATTGGCCAGTGCTCTGCGTCTGGTGCAGGTTTGTTATCAACAGGGTCGCCTGTAACGTTAAAGATACGTCCAAGAGTTTTATCGCCAACTGGAACTGTTATAGGAGCTCCGGTGTTTATACATTCCATTCCGCGAACAAGACCTTCGGTTGCTGCCATAGAGATACAACGTACGACGTCGTCTCCTAGATGTTGCGCAACTTCAACAGTGATAGTCTCGTTGTTGCCTTCATCATCTTTGCCAGTGATGATATGGATTGCATTATACAGTGCAGGCAAATTCTCTGGAGTAAATTTAATATCGATAACTGGACCGATGATAGTTATGATGTGTCCTATATTGTTTGCCATTAAATTTTTCTCCTTTTTAACAATATTATAATTAATTTAGAAAAAGACCTCCCGTGAGTAACATTTGCCTACATGGACGTGGGAGATGCCGGAGAGGTCATTAGAGAGGGCAGATTAGCCCAGAGCTTCTGCTCCACTTACAATTTCTGTAAGCTCTTGTGTGATAGCAGCCTGACGTGCGCGGTTGTAAATGATTCCCAATTTCTGGATCATTTCTTCTGCATTGTCTGTCGCAGAGTCCATTGCGGTCATTCTTGCTCCTTGCTCACTTGCGCTTGCTTCGATTAATGCGCCAAAAGTTACGTCTGCTAGGTATCGAGGGATAACATATGCCAAAACGTCTTCTGGAGATGGCTCATAAACAAGCAAGTCAGGAAGTGTATCCTCAGGTGATACTTCTTTTATTTCTTCTAATTCGAGTGGTAGAAGGCGAATCATAGTTGGCTCTTGTTGGATTGTAGATTTAAATGCCGTATAGGCAAGATAAACTTCTCCAACTTCACCTTTTACGAAGATGTCTGTTACATAATCCGCAATTTCTTTTGCATGGCTATATCCAGGTTTTTCGGACATCCCCACTATAGCTTTTGCAACGTTATATCCCTTGGTTTTAAAATTGTCGCGAGATTTTTTGCCCACTGCAATAATTTGAGACTCTTCTTTTGAAGCTATATCCTTCATAACCAGCTTACAGATATTGGCATTATATCCACCTGCAAGGCCTCTATCAGATGCCAAAACGATATAGGCTTTGTTGGGAGAGTCGTTCCCTTTTATTAGTGGCATATTAATTGGCCCTGCATTGTTAGCTATAGAACGAATAGTCTCTTGCATTTTATGAAAGAAAGGACGAGATTTAATCGCCGCTTCCTTACTTTTTGTGAGCTTTGCTGTTGCTACAAGGTTCATTGCGTTTGTAATCTGCTTGGTGCTATTAATACTTTTAATTCGTCCTTTAATATCTTGCAAAGACGCCATATTTTGTCACACCTTTCATTGCTCTTCTGGTTTAAAGTTCGCTTTAAATTCTTCGACGATAGACTTAAGTTTATTATCAAGATCCGCAGTAAGTCCATCTTTTTTGATGATTTCAGCATATACTTCTGCGTGCTTGGTATCTACAAAAGTAAATAAATCTTGTTCAAATTGTTTAACAGCAGACAAAGGAACATCCATTAGATATTTTCTGGTTGCCGCATATAAAATTAATACTTGTTTCGCAACAGGCATTGGCTCATATTGGCCTTGCTTTAAGACCTCCATAATTCTTTCGCCTTGAGTGAGTGCGTTTTGCGTTGCAGTATCAAGATCTGAGCCAAACTGTGCAAACGCCGCAAGTGAACGATACTGAGCAAGTTCAACACGGATAGGTCCGGCGATTTGTTTCATGGCTTTAATTTGAGCAGCGCCACCAACCCTAGATACAGAAAGACCAGGGTTTACTGCAGGACGAACACCTGCGTTGAATAATTCACTCTCTAAGAAGATCTGTCCATCTGTAATAGAGATAACGTTTGTTGGAATATAGGCAGAAATATCTCCTGCTTGTGTTTCGATAATTGGTAATGCAGTAATAGAACCGCCTCCTAGCTCATCATTCAATTTTGCCGCGCGCTCGAGCAATCTTGAGTGAAGGTAGAAAACGTCTCCAGGATATGCTTCACGTCCTGGTGGGCGACGAAGTAGTAATGCCATGGTTCTGTAGGCAACAGCGTGCTTGGATAAATCATCGTATATGATCAAATTGTCTTTGCCCGCATCCATCCATTCTTCTGCAATGGTAACGCCCGCATATGGTGCGATATACTGGAGCGGTGCAAGCTCACTTGCTGTTGATGCAACAACGGTTGTATATGCCATGGCACCATGTTTTTCCAGTGTAGATACGATGTTGGCAACAGTGGATGCTTTTTGTCCAATAGCAACGTAGATACAGTTTACACCCTGACCTTTTTGGTTAATGATAGTATCTATCGCGATTGCGGTTTTGCCTGTTTGGCGGTCTCCGATAATAAGCTCACGTTGACCACGTCCAATTGGTACCATAGAGTCGATAGCTTTTTCGCCTGTTTGAAGCGGTGTATCAACCGACTTTCTAGACATTACGCCAGACGCAACTTTTTCTACTGGTCGCGTGTGAGTTGTCTTTATTGGCCCCTTGCCATCAATTGGCTCGCCAAGAGCATTTACAACACGGCCTAGCATGGCGTCTCCAACTGGAACGCTTGCCACGTTACCGGTTGATTGAACAACATCCCCCTCTTTTATGTTTTTGTCAGAACCCAGTAGTACGACCCCAATGTTGTCTTCTTCCAGGTTGAGGACCATTCCTTTTACACCTCCAGGAAATTCGAGAAGCTCTCCTGCTTTTGCATTTTGAAGCCCATGCACACGTGCAATACCATCTCCAACTTGCATAACAGTTCCAACTTCCTTAACCTCGAGTTGCGCCTTGTAGTTATTAATTTGTGCTTTAATAACACTGCTGATTTCTTCTGGTTTAAGGTTCATTCTTGTTTGTTGCTCCTTTCTGTTTAAGTTTAGGCCAGCCTTATATTAAGAAGGCTAGTCTTGAGAGTTTCCATTTGACCCTTGATGCTTCCGTCAACAACTTTGTCGCCAACACGTATAATCATTCCGCCCAGCAGAGATTGATCGATAGCGGTGCTAAGGTCAATTTTCTTGCCAGTCTGATTTTCTAAGTTAGACTTAATTTGTGTTAGCTTCTCATCGGCTAATGGCACAGAGCTGGTTACAGTTGCTGTTACATAACCCTGGTCTACTTTGGCCATTTCAACAAACTTTTGGAGAATGTCGATGATAAGATTTTGACGACCTTTCTTTACGCATAAGTGCATAAGACCTACAAAATCGTCGCTAGCATTACCTTCAAATACTTCTTTAACGAGATTAAGTTTTTCGTCTAGCAAAATGCTTGGATGCTCCAAGATTGCTATAAAATCGGATTCGTTGGATAAAATTTCCAATAATCCTTCGGCTTCCTCTTGGTATTCGCCTACTTGGCCTTTTTCAGAAGCAAGGTCAAATAGAGCCGTTGCATATCTGGTTGTTACTAAAGCCATGAGACATCCCCCATCTCACCGATAATTTCTGTGATAAGCTCTTCTTGCTTTTCTGACGTAAGTTCAGATTTAACGAACTTAGAAGCCATCAATGCGGCAACGCTTATCATCTCATCTTTCATTTCAGCACGTACTTTTTCGAGCTCAAGTTCGGTATCGTGCTTTGCTTTGGTTTTGATCGCAGCAGCTTCTTCTTTTGCTTCCTCAATAATTTGAGTTTCACGATCGATCGCTTTTTGTCTTGCCTTAGTTAAAATTCTATCAGATTCATCGTTAATATTTTTAATTTTGCTATCATACTCTTCTTTTAATTGATTTGCCGCAGTTTTTACATCGGCAGCAGCTTGAACATCGTTTGCTATCAATTCTCTACGTTTTTCCAAAAAGTCTGTAACAGGTTGAAACATAAGCTTTTTTAGAATCCATATAATTAATAAAAGAGCAAGTACTTGCCATATCCATTCCCAAGCTGTTGGCAATGAGAATTCTATAATTTTGCTCAAGTTAGGCGCCTCCTTTCTGAGTGCAACTATACTATCTTATACTTGTGATACTAATGGGTTTGCAAATAATAAAATGATTGCAACAATTAATCCATAGATACCAGTTGTTTCAGCAACAGCGGCACCGAGTAACATAGTTCTAACTACATCTGATTGAGCTTCTGGTTGGCGACCTACTGCCTCGGCTCCTTTTCCAGCGGCATAACCTTGACCAATACCAGGTCCAATACCTGCGATCATTGCAAGACCTGCTCCGATTGCAGAGCAAGCGAGTACTAGTGCTTTTCCATCGATTTCCATTTTAAATTCCTCCTGTTTATTCTGTTTTAATTAAAATAAATCTACAAATAATAATAATAAAGCAATGATTAAAGCATAAATTCCAGTTGTTTGAGCAACGGCTTGCCCTAATAACATTGTTCTAACTATTGCGCTTTGAAGTTTAGGACGCTTACCCACGGCTTCAGCGGCTTTTCCAGCGGCATAACCTTGACCAATTCCAGGTCCAATACCAGCGATCATCGCAAGCCCTGCCCCCAAAGAGCATGCCGCTAATATAATGGCAACATCTGTTCTAGCAACAAGCGGATTAGCAAATAGCATAATTATTGCAACTACAAGCGAAAATATACCAGATGTCTCAGCAACAGCGGCGCCTAGCAACATAACCAGCGTTGCCGGCTTTCCACCATGCTCTGGATTTTTGCCCATGGCCTCGGCAGCTTTTCCGGCCGCAAAGCCCTGACCAATTCCAGGTCCGATTCCAGCAATCATAGCAAGACCTGCGCCTATTGCACTTGCCCCAAGGACGAGAGCTTTGGGATCAACAGTTGCCATCCAGCCGAACATTATTTCTAATATGTTCATCTCTTCTCCTCCTCGAGTTTATTCCATTGCACTTGACACAAAAGTCATACTTAGCATTACAAAAATTAAAGTTTGTAGCGTTCCTGCAAAAACATCAAAGTACATATGCAGTATAGATGGTATTCCGATAAGTCCAAACCAAGGGATCATAGCATAATATAGACCCATGATTATGGTACCTCCCAAAATATTTCCGAATAAACGGAAGCTTAATGAAATAGGGTTAGCAAGCTCTCCTACAACATTTAATGGGAATAGCAGTGGAATCGGCTGAAATAATTCTTTGTAATATCCGATGCCTTTAGATTTAATACCATATAGTTGAACCATAAAAAACGTTGTTAAAGATAATGCAAACGTTGTTGCAATATCAGCTGTTGGCGGTCTAAGCAATATCAACCCCGACAGGTTGGCGAATAATATAAACAAAAACATTGGGCCGTAGAAATGAGAAAAGCCTTTGTTCTTTTCGCCCATGGTACTCATTGTGAAAGACTCGAACATACTTACGATAGATTCAATGGCAACTTGAAACTTTGTTTCTGGCACTATTGTAAATGCTTCAACTTTTTTCTTAACATAAAAACCGAAGATTGTGAGTATCGCCATGATAATCCAAGTATTCACGTGTGTTGTTGTAAAGCCGAACACGTCTCCATTGTCAGTTTGGAACAAAGGGATAAGCATGTGGATACCAAAATCTAATTGTTCGTCCATCCTCTATCTCCTTTCTGTTAAAAGTGGTGATAATGTATATGCAAAAAACCATAATGGTTGTGATGCCAATTATTTGCGTTTAAATAGTTCCATGTAGGCTGCAAACTTCATACCTAGCAATGCTATAAAAACGCCTAGTAGAGTTTGAACTCCTATAAATGCAGCGACGAGAAAAATTGCCCCCGTCAATATATATCGAACTAAATATTGCCTCTGAGAATATGTAACTGCTTTATCCTCGCTTAAACCTACGGCTCTATTTAAGGAATTTTTTATTGAGTAAATTTTATAAATGCTTAGCAGAGTGCCGATAATTATTCCGAAAAGGTAATATATACCAGCTCCCAGTAATAACCCGACTGCTCCAACTGCCACGGCATATGCTATTAGTGAATAAGTAAATCTGTCGTTCATTTTTTAGCTCCTTTTTTGGTCTCTCGCAGTATGATAAAAAACATGTTTCTAAAAGCCGCTCCAACACCAAGAAAGATTGAGATTATTAGAAATAGAGGGCTCAAATTTGTGATTCTGTCTAAGAATATTCCAACAAAAAAACATAAAAAGATTGGTATAATCATTGTAAAGCCCAGCTGTGACACAAGAGCAAATGCGGTTAAAATACCTTTTTTGTTACTCATAGCTCCTCCATTCAACTAATACTAATATGTGCTATAAATATTCTTTTATACGCTCATTTTTTAGACCAAAGCAAAATTTGATTGCCTCAACAATTCTACAAGAGGCTTTTCCGTCTCCAAATGGATTGTTTGCAGAAGTCATTTTTTTGTATTCAGTTTCGTTTTCTAATAATTCAGAAGTGTTTTGTATAATATCTTGTCTGTTTGTGCCAATTATTTTGAGTGTACCAGCATCCACACCTTCTAGTCGCTCGGTTACATTTCTAAGAACCAGAACAGGCTTGCCAAGAGACGGAACTTCTTCTTGTAATCCCCCGGAGTCTGTTAATACCAGATATGATAGAGCTAAAAGATTATGCATATCCTTCAAGTTGAGAGGTGGTATAAGATACACACCAGAAACGTGGCCTAGGATTTCGTTTGCAACTTGGGAAACATTTGGATTTTTGTGGACAACATATACTATTTCGACATTACCATAAATTTCCTTAATAGTTTTGAGTGAAAAACATATGTTTTTTATGGGAACACCAAAGTTTTCTCTGCGGTGCGCTGTTACAACAATCACTTTTTTGGCGGTATAGTCGATTGAGTTTAAAATGGGTTCATCAAAAATATAATTTTTTTCGATAGTAGTTTGTAAGACGTCTATAACCGTATTGCCTGTAACAAATATACAATCTTTATTAACATTTTCTGCTAACAAATTATTTTTAGATGCAACAGTAGGAGCAAAGTGTAAATCCGCTAATACTCTGGTTAATTGACGATTTACCTCTTCGGGAAAGGGTTCGTATTTGTTATAAGATCTAAGCCCCGCTTCAACATGTCCTACTTTAATTTGTTTATAAAATGCGGCAAGAGACGCTGCAAATGAAGTAGTAGTATCTCCATGGACTAATACTATATCTGGACGGGCTTGGTCTAATATTTCTGGTAATCTAATTAGTATTTTGGCAGTTAAATCTGTGAGAGTTTGACCAGGAGTCATAATATTTAAATCGTAATCTGCCTCGATATTAAAAATTTGCATGACTTGATCTAACATTTCTCGGTGTTGTGCAGTTAAACAGATTAAACTTTCGATTGCATCATCTTTTTCTAGTGCTTTGATTAAGGGAGCCATTTTTATTGCTTCTGGTCTTGTTCCAAATATACTAAGAAGGCGCAATTGTTTTGTCATGATACGTTTCTCTCCTAAAAAACCATATTTTTCATAAACTAATATTACAACGTTTTTACGAAATAATCAATTGGTTTTTAAAAAAAATTTTAAAAACTTAAAGAAAAATTATAAAATTCATTCTGTTGCAGAAAAATTTGCTTCGGATGATAACTCTGTTAGCCATTGAGAAATATTAAGCAAGATGTCTTTACGCAGTTCCAAAGGCTTGTGTGCAAATGGAGAAGGAGTATACATTGGTTTGTTTAAATCGGTGGGGCTGATTCCGGCAGTGGCTAATTTATAAAGTTCGAGACTTGCGTTAGAGGACATAAAATTTATAAATTCAACTATCATGGCTTGCTTTGCGGGATCTGTAAAACCCTTTTGAGAAACTATGAGACCGGTATCAAATTTGCCAATATATTGTGTATTGATTCCATGCTCAAATGGAAAAGGAATCATTCGTGCAAAGCTTGGGTAGTCATCGAGGCTTTGTAGATAATTTCCTTCGATAAGCATCGCAACTTCTCCTTCAAAAAATTGAGTTTGCGCTTCTGGAGGGGTATTCACTAAAGATTGCTGATCAAACACTTGTGTGGATAGCAAATCTAAAAACGTATCACCGGTTTGTATCAAAATACTTTTGTCTTGGGAGGCACTAGAAGTTTGGGTACCTTGTGTGCTTTGGTCAGATAATAACAGTTGCTCAAACACAAGAATAGGATCATACGCTAATGACGCTGTAATTATATGAAATCCGGCTTCTCGGAGCATTTGTGCAGCTATCAAAAATTCCGCATATGATTTGGGTACAGGTATGTTCATTTCTTCAAATAAATTAGCATTATAATATAAGCCAGAATAGTATCCATTAATTGGTATTCCAACAAAAAAATCATCAACTTTATCGCTAGCTAGTAGGGAAGATGCAGGAATATTGGCAGCATATTGGGGTGACGCCGCTTGTAAATCTGTAACGTTAACGATTTTCTCAACAGCGATATTGTTATTAATTAAGCTTAGTGGCAGATAGGCTATGTCTGGCTCTTCGTTCATTCTAAAGCTAAGAACAATGTCAGCTAAAAAGTTTGCAGAGGTTTCGTAGTGATGAGATATTTTGACGTGGGGATACTTTTTTTCAAATAAGCTGATTTGTTCTAGGTATGTTTTTCCGAA
Source organism: Candidatus Epulonipiscium viviparus (assembly GCF_030708075.1). Classification (GTDB taxonomy): domain Bacteria; phylum Bacillota; class Clostridia; order Lachnospirales; family Cellulosilyticaceae; genus Epulonipiscioides; species Epulonipiscioides viviparus. The sequence continues at coordinate 2,492,601 of NZ_CP117982.1, forward strand.
TGCAGTTTCTTGTGGAATAAAGCTTGAGAGATTGATTGTAATTACTTCTGCAACTGTAGGAGTTTTTTGAGTTGCAGAAGGAGTTGAATTGGCTGGGGCCGAGAGTTCGGATCTGCTAGAAGAAGGCGATGACTCTGCGGTGTGAATACAGCCAGAAAATACGATTAAGAATATAAATATACTAAATATCTTTTTCATAAAATTTCTCCATTTTAGATTGATAAGCAGACAATACTAAGTATTGCCATTCTGATTTATATTCTCAGATTTTAACGTAATAAAAATGGTTTCGGGCCAAGTTAAAATTCGAATAGGAAACTTGGCGGTGCCTATGCCATTGCTTACGATAACATCTTGTGCATTCTTATTTGTTTTTCCGCTGAGGTATGTGAATGCTGCAGCTTGATCTATGACTGGGGGTACAATTTTGCCAAGATATTTTAGTGCAGAAATTTGCCCGCCGTGTGTGTGCCCAGCCAATACCAAACTGATATCATATTCTTCTTTGAGTTGATAAATATATCGAGGATTATGAGTTACCAAAATAATGTAATCATTTATAGTAGTGTCAGATACAGTGGGCTCGATGAGTTGTCTTTGAGTTCGAAGATCTCCTACTCCTCCTAATTTTATGCGTTGATCTCCTTTTTCAATCCAATATGCTGCGTTATTTATAGATTTTATATTATACTTGTGCATGGCATTTCGCGTATCGTGAAGACTTTCCATAACATCATGATTGCCGATGACCGCGTAGATGCCTTGCTTTGATTTTAGAGTTGATAGTATTTTAAAACATGGATAAATGTGTTCTCGCATCATTACATAATCCCCACCCAAAATAATTAAGTCGGGATTCCAGTTATTAACTCGATTAACTATTTTTGTAAGAGATTTTGCATTTATAGTGCGCCCGTAGTGTATATCAGCCAAAAATGCTATTTTATAATTGTGAAAATTCGGTGGAATTTGATTGCTAACAATTTTATATTTTTTAATCCTTTGTATATATGGTTCAGCAAGCGCATATCCTAAAATTAAGCCACCTATCAAATATATCTTTTTCATAACTCACTCCTTAATCAATTTATCCATTTCAATATTGCAGAGTTCATCAGCGCGGTTGTTGCCTGCATTGCTGCTATGACCTTTAACTTTAATAAAGTCTATATTTTTAAATTTACATTTCAAATTGTATAGATCTTCCCAGAGCTCTCTATTTTTAACAGGTTGTTTTTTAGAATCCTTAAAGCCATTTTTACGCCATCCATATATCCAATTGGTGATGCCATTAAGAACATAAGCGCTGTCTAAATATACCTTTGTGGGAACGTCTTTGTTTTTGATAGAAGAAAGCCCAACAATTGCTGCAGTTAATTCCATTTTGTTGTTGGTAGTGTTGATGGCACCTCCACTAATTTCTTTAATAATGCCTTTATAAATAAGAACAACGCCCCAAGCGCCAATATTGTTTTTGACGTGATTGCCGCGACATCCTCCATCACAATAAATTTCAATTTCACTCATACTAATATCCTTCCCGTTTTGGTTTATTTTTATTAAAATATCATAAGTAGAATTTAATTACAAGCAGAATTACTTATAATTGGCAAAAAGCCCTTCTATAGAATTTGAGAAGGGCCAATATATTAATGGATAAATTTTGTAAGTTTTCCAAGATATAGCACATCTAGTCTGTGCAGTGCTCGTGAGCAGGCAATGTATAGTAGTTGCTTATCAAAAATGCTTTGATAATTTTGAACAGAAGCGTCATAGATCACTACTGCGTCATACTCTAATCCCTTTACCATATATGTGGGCATAACCAGAACATGATTTTTTAATAAAATATCGTCTTTGGTAATAAACTGTGCGTTTAATTTTTTGCCTACTGTTTCTTGAAGAGCAAGTACAGAGTTTTTATCTTTACATATGATTGCAATTTTATTAAATTCATGTCTGTATTGTTCAACTCGTTTAATTAATAGTTCATTAAGATCTGCGGTAGTAGTTGCGCCAAAGATTTCAACATCTCGTTCGTTGCGCATAAAGGCAAGGTTTGGCTCATCTTCTCCGCGAATCTTAGAGATAAAAGCGTTAATTTCGTAGGAGCTTCTATAGCTTTTAGTGAGTGCAATCTGAGTGGGGTTTTTTGGCTTTAAAATTTTGAGAGCATCGTCGTATATAGCGGCAGTGGCAGTTTTTTCGATAGTTTGGCCAAAGTCTCCCAATATGGTATATCTCTTTTTCTTAAACATTAACGAAAAAATCTTAAAGTGTATAGGATAATAATCTTGAGCCTCATCTATTACGATTTGTTTGAGTGTAGCATAGTTTTTGGTCCCATCCAAAATAAGGCGCATATATAGCAAGATAGAGCCGTCCATATAGCTAATTTGGGAATTTTCTATCCTATTGCGCGTTTTGCTGAGTATGTGAGCAATATTTTGTGGTAGCCGCTCCTTGCGTACAAATTCATGAAACTTCTGTAAAAACATTTTGTATATCTCAAGATAATTATTTTTCATAAATGCCGAAATTTGGTTAAAAAATTGCTCGCGAATTACATCTATACGGCGTCTTGATTCGGCTTCTTCTTCATAATCGAAACCACCTTCTTCGATCAGTTGCTCTGCAATTTCTGTTAGCTTAATTTGCTCAAATGGTTTGATTCTATCTTTAACCATAGTAAAGACGCGGTTGAGCCGGCGACCTAAAGGCACATTAATTTGGTTATCAAGAATGTGAGCCACAAATTCGGCTGATTCCATAATTAAATTGCCTTCATAAATAATATCTGGTAACGGAGCGCCTTTTTCTTCATACCAAGCCAAAAATCTGTCTAATATTTTGATAAACTCAAAGCTGCCTTTAAAATTAATTTCCTCACGAAGCTTATCGCGATTTTTAGTAGACGAAATCATAAGTTCTAGCTGACGATGCTTTGATTCCATTTGCAGGCCGGAGCCAAATTCTTTGTGAAATAGCTCTTCGACAGTATGGCTTCGAACATTCTTTTCACCAAGTTCTGGCAATACTCCAGAAATGTATTCGCCAAACAAGCTATTAGGAGATATAATTAAGATGTTATTTTCGTTAAAACCGGAGTCGCGCTGATTGTATAACAAGTAGGCAATTCGGTGCATAGCAATAGATGTTTTTCCAGATCCTGCCACCCCTTGGACTATTAGCAAGTCATTTTCCATATTGCGAATGATGTCATTTTGCTCTTTTTGAATAGTTTGAACGATGTTTTTCATTTTTTCGGAGACGTTAGAAGAGAGTGCTATTTGAAGAACACTATCGGTTATAGCCGTTTCGCTATCAAAAAAATATTTAAGTTTGCGATGCTCGACTTTGTACTGGCGTTTTAATAGGGTTTTGCCAGAGATTTGCCCAACAGGGGCTTGATAGCTAATTCTGCCTAGGTCACCATTATAAAAAATAGAGGAAATAGGAGCTCTCCAATCATATACAAGCATTTCGAGAGTATCGTCATTCATCAAATTGTGATAACCAATATAAACTTTTTCTGGATCATATTCGCCATCTTCTAGAAAGTCGACACGTCCAAAATATGGAGAGTCACGCATTTTTTCATATTTAAGCAAGTTCGCTGTTTTATGCTTATATTTGGAAGTTTCTACCATTTCTGTATTTAAATATTGCCCAATTTCTATCGAGCGTTCTTCTTCTTCTAGAGAAGTCATTCCTTCTTCCCACATTTCTTTGCGAATCTCTAGCAAGGTTTCTTTATTTTCTGTTAATAAATTTGTGATAAAGCTGATTTCGGTGTCCAAAAAATTAAGGACATATTGCAAGTATGTTTCTTCTTCTATCAATATTAAACTATCCATAGATTACCGCCTTTCAGATAAACATTATAACTGCACATTTTAGAAAAATTCAAGGGAATCTTTATGAAAAACTATTATTTTAATTGACTTCCTTGACACTATTTGTGAGAGTGCTAAAATAGTATTTGCTTAAGAGGATTAAACTTATGACTTGGAGGATAAAATGCAAATTAAATTTTTTACATCAGAATCGGTAACAGAAGGGCATCCAGATAAAATAGCGGACCAAATTTCGGATGCGGTGTTAGATGCTATTTATGAAAAAGATAAAAACGCACGTGTTGCTTGCGAAACAGCGGTTACTACAGGACTGGTTCTTGTAATGGGTGAAATTACAACCAACTGCTATATAGATATTAATAAAATTGCCAGAAATACTATAAAGGAAATAGGATATAACAAGCCAGAATATGGATTTGATGGGAATACTTGCGGAGTATTAGTTTCGCTTGATGAGCAATCTAGAGATATAGCAATGGGAGTGGATAGTGCACTGGAGGCGGATGATCAAATAGGTGCTGGAGACCAAGGAATGATGTTTGGATATGCATGTAATGAAACCGAAGAGTTTATGCCATTGCCTATCGCTCTTGCGCATAGACTGACCAAAAGACTGACAGAAGTTAGAAAGCGCAGAACCCTTGCGTATTTGAGACCCGATGGAAAAGCTCAGGTTTCGGTAGAATATCATGATGGAGTACCTGTGCGAGTTGATACCGTGGTTGTTTCTAGTCAGCACGCAGAAGATGTTTCAAATGAACAAATTCATAAGGATATTTTAGAAGAAGTGATTATGAAAGTAATTCCGGCAAAGTTACTAGATGAAAATACAAAATATTATATCAATCCGACTGGCAGATTTGTAATTGGTGGTCCGGTTGGAGATGCGGGGCTTACTGGGCGCAAAATTATTGTGGATACCTATGGAGGATACGCATCTCATGGAGGCGGTGCGTTCTCTGGAAAAGATCCAACAAAAGTAGATCGCTCGGGAGCATATGCGGCCAGATATATTGCAAAGAACATAGTAGCTGCGGAGCTAGCGACAAAGTGTGAAATAGAAATAGCATATGCAATTGGCGTTGCAAACCCAGTTTCACTGCTAGTAAATACTCATGGCACTGGTATAATCGAGGATGATAGGTTGGCGGAAATAGTAAAGGCAAATTTTGATCTAACGCCAAATGGTATTATTAAGATGTTAGATCTTAGAAGACCGATCTACAAACAAACTGCGACATATGGACATTTTGGTAGACACGATATTGATATTCCTTGGGAAAAAACTGATAAGATAGAGGTTCTGAAAGCTGCGATAAATTAGTATATGAAAAGCAAAAGTACTCCGAAATATAGGGGGTACTTTTATTTTATTGCGGGTGATTAACTTAAAATATTAAGTTTTTACTTGTTTTTGGTATGAAATTGTGATAATATGGCAAGGTTATAAAGTAGGTTTATCATAATTATTGGAAGTTGAAAATGTGATGAATCGAAATAATTAATAGGGAGATGATTTTGTTCTCCCAAATATATCGCCGTAAAAAATTATATAGAAAGAGGCAATTATTATTAATACGAAATTATTTGAAGAATTACCAATTATCAAAGAAATTAAGAAGGCTATCAAAGATCTAGGATTTCAACATACTACACCCATTCAGGAAGAAGCAATTCCATATGCAATAGAGGGAAAAGATATAATAGCGCAAGCACCAACAGGAACTGGAAAAACTTGTGCATTTGCAATACCAGCAATTCAAAACATAGATGCTTCTGTTGAGGCAGTTCAAGTTCTTGTGCTTTGTCCAACAAGAGAATTAGCCGTTCAAATTGCAACTGAAATGAAGAAAATTTGTGCCCACAAAAAGGATATTGGAATTTTAGCAGTTTATGGTGGAGAGTCTATCGAAAAACAATTGGCCGGGTTGCGTCGACGTCCGCAAATTGTTGTTGGAACACCAGGACGCGTTATGGATCATATGAGAAGAAAAACATTAAAGCTTGGAGCACTTAAAATGTTGGTGCTCGACGAAGCGGATGAGATGCTAAATATGGGCTTTAGAGAAGATATTGATACAATCTTGGAATCGATTCCAGAGAATAGACAATTTTTATTATTTTCTGCGACATTACCAAAAGCCATAATGGAGATTGCAAATAAATATCAAACCAATGCCGTTAAAATAAATACTACAAAAAAACAAGTGACTGTGAAAACAATTTCTCAGCATTATCTAGATGTAAACGAAAAGAAAAAGTCTGAAGTGTTGGCAAGGTTAATAGATTCGAATAACTTTAAGCTGATGCTAGTTTTCTGCAACACCAAAAAGCGAGTGGATGACCTATGCAAAGACCTAATGAGTAGAGGATATAAAGCCGAAGCTCTACATGGAGATATGAAGCAAATTCATAGAGATAGTGTAATGAACAAGTTTAGACGAGGAATAGTAGATATACTCATTGCAACCGACGTTGCAGCGCGCGGAATTGATATCGATGACGTAGATGCGGTATTTAACTATGACCTTCCAATTGATGACGAATACTATGTTCACAGAATAGGTAGAACAGGTAGAGCAAATCGAAAAGGCACATCATATAGCTTTGTATGTGGCAAAGAAATATATAAGCTTCGCCAGATTGAACGCTATACTAATTCCAAAATTACCAAAATTACTATTCCAACAATGGATGACATAAAAGGAAACAAAGTTAATTCGATTTTAGACGAAATTAAAGAGGAAATTAAAGAAGGAAAGATTACAACAAATCTAGCGTTTATAACTCAGATTGCACAAGAACTTAACGCAGAATGCGAAGAATTGGATATCACAAGCACTGAAGTTGCGGCAGCGTTTTTAAATGTAGCTATGAAAAAAATGGTGACGGGATCGAATCCTAGAGTGAAGCTTGCAGATTTGGAACACGAAGATAAAAAAACAACAACGTATGGATACAACGAAAAAGGATATAAGCGTCTATTTATTAATCTAGGAAATAAGGATAAGCTAGAAAGCTCGCAATTAGTAAAATTTGTCGCAAGCAATACTTCTGTATCTGGCAAGGAAATTGGCAAAATCGATATGCTAGATAAGTTTTCATTTTTAGAAGTGCCGGCTAAATATGTTGATGAGCTTATTGCTGTGTTGCCTAAAAAGAAATTTAAGGGTCGAAAAGTTAATATAGAAGTTGCAAATAAGAAGAAGAAAAAATAAGAGACTATAGCATCTGTATAAATTAGTAATATTTAGAAACACTAAGAGGTATTATGAACTACGGAGGTGCGTATGCTAGATATAGCAATTATTGGCAGTGGGCCAGCTGGGTTGTCTGCTGCAATTAATGGAGTAATTAGAAATAAAGAAGTTAAGGTCTTTGGAACTGATCCCGAAAAATCGAGCTATTTGCGAAAAGCTGAAAAAATTGATAACTACCTTGGAATGCCAGGTATAAGCGGAGAAGAAATGATTCGTAAGTTCGTTGAGCATGCCAAGGAAATGGGCGTTCAATTTCATAGCGGAAGAGTTATACAAATTTTTCAAATGGATGACTATTTTACTCTAAATGTAGAAAATGAGTTTATCGATGCCAAGACGATTATTTTGGCCAATGGGATAGTTAATGAAAAAGCCATAGAAGGTGAAACTGAATTTTTGGGAAGAGGCGTGAGCTACTGCGCTACATGTGATGGACCTCTATATAGAGGAAAAACGGCAGTGTTGGTTGGAGATAGCGAAGCAGCAGAAGAAGATGTAAATTATTTAGCAGAGGTTTGTGAGAAAGTCTATTACGTTCCTTTGCATAAAAAAACTGAAAAAGTTGATTCTAGAGTTGAAGTTATTCACGATAAGCCTGTTGCAATAGAAGGTGAAGAGACTGTTAAAACATTAAAACTAAAAGATAATGAAGAGTTAAATGTGAATGGTGTGTTTATCATAAAAGATACAGTACCTACAACTCAGCTATTGCAAGGGATAGAAATCGTAGATAAAGCGATAAAAGTCAACCAATATATGGAAACAAATTTGAAGGGTGTCTATGCCGCCGGAGATTGTACGGGCAGACCGTTTCAGGTTGCTAAAGCAGTAGGGCAGGGAACAACAGCGGCGTTACAAGCAGTGAGCTATCTACACAAAAATTCATAAGTGATAATGAACATGTAAAAGGGATGTAGATTAGATTGCTCACCCCCTTTTACGGTTTCTAAAATTGTTAGTGTTTAAGATATTGCTGATACTTTGGCACACAAGCGGTTCCGCAAACATCAGGACCGGTATAGACTCCTATTGTAGTTCCGATTTCCATATCATCATACATAAGTGGTATATTGAGCTTATTTAATATGATATCTTCTAGATGCCTTAAATCTTCTGCCGCATCAGCATGCGCAATTGCATAGTTAAATTGGTCCTCGCGCCCGGCAATATATTCGGCGAGGCTAGCAGCTACTTTTTCGGCTGCCTTTTTTTTGCCACGAACTTTGGCAATCGGAAATAACTCTCCTTCTTTGAGGCAAATGACAGGTTTGATATTTAACATTCCTCCAAGAAAAGCTGAAACCTTGCCAATGCGTCCGCCTTTTTCTAAATATTCTAAAGTGTCTACATAAAAAAAGATACGAGAATCTGCGCGTATTAATTTGGCAACGCGAGCAACTTCCTCAAAGCTGAGACCGTCTTTAATCATCATTGCGGTCTCTAAGACGATCAAGCCCTGTTGTCCTGTGGCAGCTTCGGAGTCGATTATCTCTATTTTGGCATTAGGAAATTCGTCTAGCAAAATGTCTTTGGCATTCACTGCAGCTGCATAAGAACCGCTAAATTTACTAGAAAGACATAAACATATTACAGCATTTCCAGCCGCTAATACTGGTCTAAAGTGTTCGCAATAGTCGTTGATAGAAGGAAGAGAAGTTTTTGGAAAAGTGTGTGGAACGCGAAGCTTTTTATAAAATTCTTGTAGTGAAATTTCTTCATTTGCTTTTAAATATATTTCGCTTTCGAAACTAACATAAAAGGGAATAAGATTTATAGGATATTCCTTGATAATATTTGGAAATAAATCACATGAACTGTCGCTAAATAGTACAATTTCTGCCATAAAAAAACTCCTTTGTATAAATTTTAATTAACTGTAACATACATGAATAGTTAATACAAGGTGATATGAATTTATCCAAGCCGGTATTGCATATGAATTTATAAAATAAAGAAAGGAGAAAATTTGATGATATCAATCAGTTTGCAAGCGTATTTGGTAGAAATCTATAAAATGAAAGAAGAGAACATAGAAATTAGTTGTTTGAAGATTGCTAAAAAGATGAATATACCTATTAAAAAATCAATACAGGCAGCCCAGAGGTTGCATTATCAAAACTATATACAATATACAACATATCAACCAATACAAATTACGCCGCGAGGCGAGCAAATAGCGAGATACATTATTTCAAAAGATCGATTGCTATATAATTTTTTAGATATTCTACAAATAACACAAAATATTGAATTAGAAAAAGAGTCCATGCAGCAATGTTTCAGCGATAGTGCTCTAAATCAAATAGAGCAGTTTGTATTATTCATAAATCAATATCCAGAAATTACTAATTATTATAAACTTTTTCTAAATGAGCAAAGTAAAATGTCAATTTTAGAAAAAATTCCTTCAGAAGATATATAATTGACCCTTGAATTTAATTTGCTGCTATGATAGACTGAGCAAAGTAGGGAGTGATATTGATGGGAAAAACAGGTGCGTACAAGTTGATAGCACAGAATAAAAAAGCTTACCACGATTATTTTATTGACGAGACATATGAAGCAGGAATGGTTCTTGTCGGTACAGAAGTCAAATCAATTAGGTGTGGAAGTGGATCTATTAAAGAGAGCTTTATTCGCATTCAAAACGGCGAAGCATTTGTCTTTAACATGCACATCAATCCATACGAAAAAGGCAATATTTTTAACAAGGAGCCTCTTAGAACTAGAAAACTTTTGCTTCATAAAAAGCAGATAACTAAGCTACTCGGCGCTATTTCCACTAAGGGAATGACAATTGTTCCGCTGAAGGTTTATATAAAAGATAGTTTGGTTAAGATGGAAATTGGTTTAGCAAGAGGTAAGAAACTTCATGATAAGAGACAAGATATTGCCAAAAAAGATGTTCGTCGTCAAAATGAACGAGATTTTAAGATTAAAAATCTCTAGTATACCTTGGGGGTGTACTGGTTTCGACGGGGGTCACATCTGTTGGGGCAGCCATTCGTAGGAAGTCTACACTACGTAAAAAGAGGACACGTTAAATTAAACGCAGAAGACAATTTTGCACTAGCAGCGTAATGCTGCTCGTTTCTCTAGGATAATCCGCTAGCCTAGAAGAAACGCCAACGAGCGGAGAACGACTTGTGCTAAGCTTTGCTCACAAGCTGTATTTATGAAGCTACTAAAGCTTTGAACCTGTCATTAGGTGCCTAGTAGAGGGAATGTTAATATAATGAATATAATGGTAGAGACCACGCCTTTTGGGCTTTCGGACAGGGGTTCGATTCCCCTCACCTCCATTTTAGGACTTGCAGCGAATATGCTGTAGGTCCTTTTTGGTCTATAAAAAAAGACTGCCACAGTATAAGCCACTGCAGAGTCTTTGAGATATATTACTTTTGGCCATAGTATGCGTTTGGTCCGTGCTTGCGCATAAAATGTTTGTTGACAATATAACTAGGGGCAGGCTGAATGCTTTGGTTTAAAAATTCTGCGTTAAACGCCATGGCAGCAACTTCTTCTAACACTACTGAGTTATGAACAGCCTCGTGAGCATCTTTGCCCCAGGAGAAAGGTCCGTGGTTTGTACATAAAATTCCTGGGTTATGCATAGGGTTGACGTTAAAGTTGTCGAGGGTTTCGATAATAACTAGACCAGTGTTTTTTTCGTAAGCAGATTCGATTTCTTCTTGTGTTAAGCTTCTTGAGCATAAAATATCGCCATAGAAGTAGTCGCTGTGTGTTGTATTATAGTTGGGAATGTTTCTTCCAGCTGCGGCCCACGCGACAGCCATTCTCGAATGAGTGTGAACTATTCCGCCGATTTCAGGATAGCGTTTGTAGAGCTCAACGTGCGTTAGCGTATCGGATGATGGATTGTATTTGCCTTCCACCGTATTTCCGTCTAAATCTACAACAACCATATCTGCTGGTGTCAAATCGTCATATGCAACACCAGATGGTTTGATCACGAAGTATCCACTTGCGCGGTCGATTCCAGAAACATTGCCCCAAGTAAAGGTGACTAAACCATATTTTGGTAAATCCATATTTGCCTGATATACTTCTTCTTTCAATTTTTCTAACATATTCTACTCCATTCTGCGTATAGCAAATTAATTTCTATCTAATAAATTTCTCATCATTTCGTTTGCGGCAACGATGTCGGCAAACCAATCTTCTTTGCCCAAGTCCCAAAACTCGGTTACGTATTTGCGAGTGCCCAGCTTCCAGGCAGCAGATATTACTTTTGCAAAATCCACATGACCCGTTCCATATGGAATTTCTCTAAATTTTCCGGGAACCGTTTCTTTGAGATGCAGTGCCAATATGTGCCCATGCCCAGTGGTGATGTCATCAACAAAATCGGTGCCATATGTTTTGATGGCGTTGGTGATATTGCCGCTATCGGGATAAATTTGTAGATACGGTGAATCTATGATTTTGACATATTCTGCCGCTTTTTGGGTGGTATTCATAAACTCGTTTTCCATAGTTTCAAAGCCCAAGCACACACCATACTTTGCTGCCTGATCGGTTATTACTCGCAAATTGTGTATGTACTTATCTCGAGTTTGGGCAGTAGAGGTGCCAAAATATATATCATAGCCTGGGATCATAACAATTCTCGCTCCCAGATCTTTTGCTAGGGCAATTGCCCCTGTGATGATTTCTATACCCCGAGAACTGATGCGGTCGTCGGGGTCTCCTAGCGCATATTTTGTGAGTGCAGAAACGCAGAAAGAGTCGATAGTAATTTCTGTTTCGTACATATCGTGGATGATAGAGAGTCGCTCGGCTTTTGACATATAGATGCGGTTGATTTTATCTTCGGATGCATCTATGCTGAGCTCGATATAGTCGTAGTTGGCTTTTTTGGCATAGTCTAGCTTTTCGCGTATAGTTAGATTGTTTGGCATCGCTTTTTCATATAAACCAAGTGAGTATTTTTGCATATTAAATCACCTCGTAAAAAGCAATTTCGTCTATTTCGCGGTTGGCAGAAACGATATATGTTTTGTCATTGTTCTGGTAAGCAAAAGTGTTGGCAACTCCGGTGGCATCGTCTAATACTGATATTTCGATAGCTCCGGCTGTCATTGACAATGCTATAAGCTGCTTGTTACCCTCGCGATGCCCAAGTATAGCAACAGGTTGACCGTTGATTTTGCCAGACCATAAGGCATGTGCAAATTCAAATGGCTTATCAAAACTCCAAAATTTGGAATATTTACCATCTACTAATTTGTAGACGTCGAGATTGCTGCCATGAAAAGGAGAAAATACTACCATTTCGAGCTCCCCATCGTTATCTAAGTCGACTAAAGTCATATCGCTTGCAGGAGAATCTAGCAGCTGAATAATTTCAAACTTTGCTCCCACCACTGCAGGAGGAACGATTTTGTATATGCCGTCTTCGGTGCCTACAACACAATAGTCATAGCCGTTTTCGCTTCCTCTAAAGTAGCCATGATTTTTTAATAGCTCATCTTGTATCACATCCAAAGGCAGTTGATTATCTTTGTTATAAGCAGACAGATCATCGGGCAATTTTGTAGCATAGACCTTGCCTTTGTGGGCCCAATCATCTTTAAAATCGCGACCAGAGCATAGCGTCGCTGCGACAAGGTAGTTTTGTCCATCGCGAGAAATTATATCAAATCGATGCACATGCGGAAGCTCTGCAAGGACCTGGATGTTCCAGCCATCTGCAGAAGGAGAAACGACCATAATCTTTGCTTCCTTAGAATCGTTAGGTGAGTAAAATTTGTGTGTAGCTAAAAATACTCCATCAGAGTTCGGCACCTGCACCATAGACATAGTGCCACCGGGTTCTTCCCAAATGGTATCCTCGAGATTTCCGTCTAAGTCGAACATTAGGCATCGGTTGATTTTTTCGGCTGCAACTAAGATGTGCTTTTTGCCTAAATATTCCAGAGGGGCGATAGAATAGCATTTGTCTAGGTGATGAGTCTTAATTTTCTTTGCTTGCATTATAAACCTTCTTTCTATTTATATTAATATATAAAGAAAGCCTCCTAAAAAACAGGGGCTTCACTGAGGCAGGGTGATGAGATAATTTTCTAGTTTGTTATCGATTAATACGTTGATATTTTTGGATTGCAAATATCTTATTGCAGGAACAATTTTGTATTTGTTGAAGAACAACTTGTGCTTAAATTTTCGTGAATAGACTATCATGCAAGCCTTGTTAACCTGATGTTCGTGAATTGTGATTTGTTCTATATCGCACCAATCAATATGATAAAAAAACTTTTCGCAGCCAGTTTCTGAAAAGCCGCGCAACACACCAACGCTGCCAAATATTGCAACAAAAGCCAGTGTATTTCGAAGACTTTCTATAATCGTTTGGTCCATTTCCATCGGAAAAAATAGCATCGCAAAGAATATTATCATCGTAAAGGTAACGAGATCGTCTTTGCCCTTAATTTTGATCAACCGATTTCGTCGTATAACATAATAGATTTCAAATATTACGACAGCAATAAGCACAAAACATATTAAATAATTAGCAACCATGTTATCCCCACCCCATTTTTTTTATCTATTTCATTTCTGCTGGAAAGTTGTTTTTCACTACATCTAGCAACACTGCCGTTACACCTTTAATATCCACAAGGTTTTTGGTTTCTGCAATAACGGCCTTGTTTGGAGGTAGCATAGACGACCACTCAGGGCTTGTTAATACTATATCTGTGTTGGCTATAAACATCATGGCTTCTCCAAAAGCACAAGAATCTACATTGGCATCAATGCCATGTTGAGTACATATTTTTTTGACATTGATTTTTAATAAAGTACTAGTTCCCATACCGTTTCCACATACACATAAAATATTTAACATAATTTTCCACCTTTCAAATTTAAGCCCAGCGGCAATGATGCTGAGCTATGTAGAGATTAACCTGCTATTGGAATGCCTAATAATTGACCGATGCTTTGGAATATAAATACGATTGTAGTCCAAATTGTTGCCCAGTCCGAACTTCCAAACCACCATGCCAAGTCGGTCATGGCAATGGCCGCGGCAGAGCCCAAAATTTGTATTACGCCATTGATAATAGTTATAATTAGAGCCGCTTTATATCCGCCAAACTTGTTTGCAAAAATTGAAATCGTTGCATTATCAAAGAACAATGGAATAAATCCTGGAACAATAAATATTGGTGCGTTAAATAAAAATAATAACAATATTCCGGTTAATTGCCCAACGGTTCCTCCGATTAGTCCCAACACTACCGATTTTGGAGCAAAAGCAAAGATAGCAGAACAGTCCACACCTGCAACTGCGCCTGGAAGAAGTTTTTGCGATATACCCTGAAACGATAGCATAAGCTCGCCAACAAACATACGTACACCAGATAGCAAAACCACAATGTTCGCAGTAAGCGTTAGTGAAACCCATAGCAAAAAGATAAAGTCGTTGTGCAATACGGTTTGACCAAACCCAACTCGCAATTGATCGATTTCTTCACCGCCGATTATCAAGAAAATTGCGGCAACTGAGATTGCCATAATTAAAGCCGTAGCTATAACGCTGTCTTGAAGTATATTAACAGACTCTGGTAATTTCTTTGTTTCGATGTCATCTTTTTCGGGATCACCCAATTTTGGAGCCACTTTATAGGCGATGTAGTTAAAAAGCATTTGCTGATGCGCGATAGTAAACCCTGCTCCACCAGTTATTTCGTCGGTTGGCTTAATGAGTAGGGTTGACATAACGCCTTGATATACTGCGGTAACTGATGCAGCGATCAATACTGTTGGGATCATGCCCAAATCTAAAAATCGCCATACAATAAAAGTGGCCACTGCTGATTGCTGCAGCATAATATTTCCAGTTAGAAACACGGCTCTAATTTTGGTGTACTTTTGTAAGGCTACAAAAGTTAGGTTTAAGAGAAATGCTACTAAAAGTGTATATATTCCCCAACTAGCGCCGGTGCCAGTGCCTAAGATTTTGTCCATGGCCTCGAAACCAGCTGTCATTGTTGGGTATGTATTGAGTCCTGCGCCATTCATTCCAGTTGCAGATGTCATGGCATCTAAAAGCTTGTTGAAGTTTGCGATCAATGCACCAGAGCCCATTCCCATAATCAAAATACCGATTCCAGCTTTGACTGAACCGATAAAGGATTTTGAGAAGTTTTGACCCATGGCTTTGTATCCGATAAACACAACTATGCCCATGAGGATAAACGATTGACCAAAAATTTGTTCCAATAATAAATTTAAAATATATTCCATTAATTCACCTCTGTTTGTTTATTAATAATTTTCTAACAGTAGTTCTAAATATTTTGCCACCCCATCGTTATCATTTGTATATGTAACAAAAGTCGCAACATCTTTTAAAACTTGTTGAGCATTGCCCATTGCTATTTTGTGTGTGGCGCAGTCAAACATGCTTAGGTCGTTGTCGTAGTCGCCAAAGATACATACGTTATCTGCCGTAAGATTTAGGTCTGCTAGTACTTTAAGTACGGCAACCTTTTTGGATACAGTTTTATCGAATACTCCCACTAAGCCATAGCCGGTGCTTTCGGCACATACGCCTACTGTTTGCGCTATAAAGTCGAAATAGTCTCGTGCTTTTTCGTGATCTTCTTCGGCAACGATGATTTTGAAGGTATCTGCTATTGCCGGCCAAGGGTGATTGTGTTCAAGTTCCGTGAGATCGAAGTGTGCAACAAAGTTGTGCTTGAGTGCAAGCGCTGTATAATTGCTAAATCGTTGCAGTAGTTTTGGAGAGTTTGCAGTGAGGTATACTTTGTTTGCGGTATATATAATAAATTGGAGTTGCCTACTTTTTATATAGTCAAAAACTTGTGCCGCAGGAGCAGGTTGTATGGGAATCTTCCATAGCGTGTCGCGGCCCTTGGTGATGATGGCACCGTTTTGAGATATAACATAGTCGCAACCACCCAATATGTTTTCGTATAAATCAAGCATATTTTGACTTCTGCCAGAGGCAAAGCACAAGTTGATTCCCTGTGCTCGGCAGTCTAGCAATGCGCGCTTGGTGCGATCGCTGATTTCGTTTTGATTGTTTAGAAGTGTACCATCTAAGTCGCAAACAATTAGTTTGATGTCATCTTTTTTAGCTATTAGCATGGGTTACTCCTCTAGTTGCGCCGCAAAGTATTGATCCAATTCTAGCAAATCTTCTACATTTTTGGCTTCCAACATCTTTTCTGTAAAGTCCTCAAGGCTTAAGAGTTCTGCCAATTTTTGCATATTTTCCATATGTTGGTCATTGTTTTCGGAAGCCAACACAAAAAACAGCTCTGCATCTTTGTCGGGATCGCCCGCTTCAAACGAAACAGGTTGCTCAACCTTCATAAAGCAAATAGCAGTTTGGTTAACTCCTTCGGCACCTTCTTGAGAGTGTGGCATGGCAATGTGAGGTGCTAATACGATATATGGTCCGTATTTCTTAACGGACTCGATCATGGCCTCGATATATTTAGGCTCGATAGCACCTTCGTCGATCAGTGGTTGCGCTGAAGCAAATAGAGATTCCTCCCAGCTATCAAATTTTTGGTGAAAAGAATATCTTTTTGCATCTACTAACTCTTTTAATATCATAACGACTCCTTTCTATAACATGGAACGGAACGGAAGGTCTGGCTCATGAGAAAACGCATCTTGAAAACCTCTGTCATACATATATTGCAGTTTATCTTTGTCTTGTGGCCACATAAACATTCCGCCAACTTCTAATATAAATGGCTTAAAAGCATATTGCAGTCTGTGGCGTCTCATTTCCCACAAAGTTAAGATTTCTGCAGGGTCGGCCTTAAAATTGGTCCAGATGTCGTGGTGGATAGGTATAACCACTTGGGTATTTAAGCACTCCGCCATTCTAAGGATGTCGATTGCAGACAATTTGTCGGTCATTCCTCTAGGGTTTTCGCCAAATGAGCCTAGGGCAACATCGATTTTATAGTCATTCCCATGTTTTGCAAAGTAGTTAGAGTAGTGTGAATCTCCAGAGTGATACACGTTTCCTCCAGGTGTGTTAAATAAATAGTTTACTGCCAAATCATCCATATCTTGTGGCATGTTATTTGTGAGAGCTCCCACCGCGTGCCCGTGAGCAGTAACTAATTCTGTTCTGTCAAAAGAATCTAATGCAACGATTTCTATATCTTTGACCTGAATTTTGTCTCCAGGACGAACGGTAACGCATCTATCTGCAGGTACGCCCCACTTGAGCCAAAGGTCAACGCAAGATTTTGGCCCGATAAATTTAACATCTGCAGAACAATTTTGAATCACTGCCGCGGCAACATTTTCGTCGATGTGATCGCCATGGTCATGCGTTGCCAACACTGCGTCTAAATTTTTTATTGCAAAAGGATCAATAACACAAGGGACATTTCTTAAATTAGGTTGTAATTTTTCGCAACCAATCATTCGTCTATGCTGATGCCCAGGCGCCATTAGGCCATCTCCGTGAGAGCGCTTGCCGGTCTTAACCCACAAATCGACTAATACGTTGGCATTGCTTTCGGACTTGAGCCATAATCCAGTACATCCAAGCCACCACATCGCGACGCTACCTTTTGGAACAGTTGTTTCGTCGATCTCTTCGTTTAACCAAGTGCCCCATTCTGGAAACGTGCTCAAAATCCAACTTTCTCTGGTAATTTCATTAACTTTGCTCATATTTTCCCTCCGCATAATTAGATGTTAAAGCTCAAAAAACTAACTAGTTGATATGTAATACATATCCCGTATTCAATATTAAGTGTATTGAACGTTGTAATGTATATTTTAAGGCTCTTATGTTTGTTTGTCAACTTAATTTTAGATGCTATCGTAATTTTATGAATAATAGATAAGTTTTAAAATGAAAAATAGATAAAAAAATTAAATATATTCTAAAAAAATTCATGAAAAAATAAAAACGCTCATAAAAGACAAAATTCCTAGAGATATATCTATAACAGCATTTTTTTTCGTGAAATTATACAATGATTACAGGTATATTTACTTTTTCGAATCCATTACGATCAACCTCTGTGATTTCGGAGTCAGTTATTAAGCAAGAAATCTGGTCGATAGAGCCGCTGGAAAAATTATTGGGTTTTAGTATTTTGTAACTTTCGGCAACGATATAGATGCTACCCTGAGTTTGGGAAATCATTTCTTTGTTGATTTGCGTTTCTTGCATAATGGCGGTACTGATGCCAGTGTTATAATCGATGCCGCTAACTCCGAGGAAGCATTTGGAGGCAGAGATATTTTTTAAAATATGTGTAGCAAAGTCTCCAATCATCGATTGTTTGCCAGGATTGATTTGTCCTCCGGTAAGCATAACTTCTATATTATAAGGAATGTTTTTGGACAAGATATTTCCATTATTAGTCACAACTATAACATGTTTGTCATTTATATAGTCCAAAATATTTAAAGCAGTAGAGCTCGAGTTGATAAAGATAATATCATCTTCTTGAATTAGTGTCGCGGCATATTGAGCAATGCGTTCTTTATTGCTAGAGAGTTTGTTGGGCTCGGAAGAATATGAAGGAGGTAAGATTAGTGTGGCGCCACCGTAATGCCGAATTAAGAGGTGCTGCTCTTCGAGATATTTGAGATCGCGTCGAATAGTTAGAGGAGAGGTATTCAGTAACTTAGATAGCTGATCATTGCTTATTGCAGGAGTGGTTTTTAAATATTTTATAATATCGTTGCGGCGTTTATTGATAATTGATTGAGGAGTTTTCATTCCAAAATTCCTTTCTGAATAAATTGTATTTTTGGTTTAATATTACAAATTTTGATAAGTATATCATATTTTTGGGAACATTTACAAATAAGATTGTTATAAAACGTATTTACTTATAGGGTATATCACTAAAAATAGTACACAAATTTTAGTAATAATATTTAGTGATAATAGAGAAAAACGAAAAAATAGAAAAATATAGTTGCAGGAAATATTTTCTTGTGGTAATATTGCTTTAGTTAATAGAATTAATTAATTGTGATAGTAAATATGATGAATTGGAGGCAATTATGAAATATTTTTTAGATAGCGCAAAAATTGAAGAAATTAAAGAAGCATATAACACGTTTGGAATCGATGGGGTAACCACAAACCCAAGACATATTCAACTTAGTGGCAAACCGTTTTTAACAGTAGTCAAAGAATTGGCCGACTGGGTTAAAGAAGAAGGTTTAGAGGGTATCGATAGATTTCCAATCTCGGTAGAAATTAATCCGCATCTGGATAATGCGGCAGATATGATTACGGAAGCTAAAAAAATTGCAGCTATATCCGAGAACTTTGCTATTAAAATTCCATCAACTGCGGCAGGAATAGAAGCGTCAAGAAAGTTGGAAAAAGAAGGTATCAGAACAAATGTAACTCTCGTATTTTCTACTGCTCAAGCGATTTTGCCAGCAAAGAATAATGCGTTATTTATGTCTCCGTTTATAGGTTGGAAAGAGGCAAACGGTGAAGATTGTAAAAAGTATATTGAAGATATTGTAACTATATATAATAAATTTGGATATAAAACTGAGATAATCTGTGCCGCCATTCGAAATCCAAAGCAAATCGTAGAATGTGCCGTTGCGGGGGCGCATATCGTTACTACCGCGTTAGACGTTTACAAAGATGCGATGAAACATCCGTTTACAAACCAGGGACTAGACACTTTTATTGCTGCATGGGATAACACAATTACAGAATAAAATTAGTAAAAGGAGTTAACTATTATGAAAATAGGATTTATTGGACTTGGAATAATGGGAGAGTCCATGAGCGAAAATATCGTTAAAAAACACGATGACGAAGTTTTTGTATTCGACTATGTTGCGGAGAAAGTGGCATTGCTAAAATCTAAAGGGGCGATCCCATGTGATAACGCAGTAGAGTTGGCAAAAAAATCTGATCTAATCATTTCTATGGTTCCAAAATCAGAGCATTCAAAGCAATTATATACCGAAATTTTACCCGCGTTAGATGCCACCAAAATTTGTATTGACATGAGCACGATAGATCCATCTGTTTCTATAGAAATATCAAAATTTGTTAAGGCAACTGGGGCAGAATTTATAGATGCGCCAGTGGTTAAGTCTAAGGCTGCTGCAATTTCGGCAACTCTCGGAATATATGTCGGAGGAGACATCGCAACGTACGAAAAGGTGAAGCCTATCTTGCTATATATGGGCAACAACACAATACACCTTGGCGACAACGGAAAAGGCCTGGTAATGAAGGTTGCTCACAATGCGCTCGTTTCTCAAATTCAAAATGGTGTGAACGAAACTATAACAATAGCTCTGAAAAATAATATTTCTGTAGAAGATTATGCAACCGCAGTTTCTTATGGCGGTGGTCAAAATTTTTATCTCGATTCGAAAGCAAAGCCTATTGCAGAAAATAACTTTACCACTGCCTTCTCTGTAGAAAATATGGCAAAAGATATTGATATATGCGTAAATTTGGCGGCAGAGTGCGCGGTAAATGTGCCAGGTGTTGAAGTGGCGAAGGCAGTTTACGATAAGTCGCTAGAGCTAGGCTACGGCAAAGAAGATTTTTCTGCGACAATAAAAACTGTACGAGGTGAGTAGATGATTGCTAAGCTGAATTCACTAAATGATGTAGAAGTCAAAGATGTAACGAGCAGTGATTTTAAAACGTACGGAAAAATATTGGATGGCTACGATTTTACTGATCTGCTAGATTTTATGGCTACAACTGAGGTGCCTGCAGAGGGCAATATTTACGTTGCTTCTGTAGCAGAAATGGAAAAATTTCCTATATATAAAACACTGAAAAATACGTTCTATGGTGGAATGGACATTCAAATCGGATATTGTAATGGCAAAAACAGTACCTACAACGGCTTCGAATATCATAAATGTAGCGAAATCAATATTGCAGTAACAGATTTTATGCTAGTACTAGGTCATACATGGGATATGGTAGATAACACGTTTAAAGTGGAAGATGCGGAGGTGTTCTTTGTTCCAAAAGGCACCGCGTTAGAAATGTATCAAACTACTTTGCACCTGTCGCCTTGCAAGGTTTGCGACTCTGGGTTTAAGGATGTCGTAATATTATTAAAAGGAACGAACGATACAACGTTCAAAAAAACCGAAGCAGTCTCGCAAGAAGACGAAATTTTGTTATTCCAAAACAAGTGGGTCATTGCGCATAAAGATAGAGAGCCACTTGTAAAGGCGGGAGCGCACATCGGATTGCTGGGCGAAAATAAAGAGCTGAAATATTAAATATAGGCGGGTGAACAGATGGTAGTAAATAGCGAGTTTAGCTTGTCGCATAATGGGCATATAATTTTAGAGCATACGGATGACTCTCCAATGCTATTTGCAGGAGTGGGAGAAGAAACAGTTGAAATGTATAGGGGTAATTTTGATATTGCAGACTATTTGATCGAGCGCAATAGGCTGAAGTTGACGCAGATTGTGGAAGAAAATGGCAATTATAGGCTAAATTTTGATGATCAGATAGAGGTATATGTGACTGTTACCTACGACAAAGTAACGTTAGATTTTACGCAAATCAATATGGCATTGAACAGGTTTTTTATTAGGCTCAATTCTACTGCAGATGAAAAGATTTTTGGATTGGGCGAGCAGATGTCTTATCTCAATTTAAAAGGAAGAAACTTTCCGATATTTACTTCGGAGCCCGGAGTGGGTAGGGACAAATCGACCTATATAACTTGGCGTTCCGATGTTGAGAACAAAGCTGGGGGAGATTATTACAACACGAACTTTCCGCAGCCGACGTATGTGTCGTCAAATATGTATTTTCTGCACGTAGACTCTACTGCCTATGCTGATTTTAATTTTAAGAATGATGCGTTTACGGAAGTGGCAGTTTGGGAGGTGCCAAAGCAGATTGTGATTCAGGGTGGATCGAGCTATTTGGATTTGGTAGAAAAACTTACTGCGTATCTAGGTAGGCAGCCAGAGCTTCCAGACTGGATTTATAATGGCGTGATTTTGGGTCTACAGGGTGGAACAGATCGTACCTTTGGATTACTCGATAAAACGATCGAGCATGGAATTAAGGTTGCTGCTGTATGGGCTCAAGATTGGTGCGGTAAGCGAGTGACTTCGTTTGGAAAGCGGTTGCAATGGAATTGGCAATATCATAAAGAGATGTATCCTGAGTTGCCTAAAAAGATTGCGGAGCTGCATAAGCAAAATATTAAGTTTCTGGGCTATGTTAATCCGTATCTAGTGAATGACGGACCGCTTTATAAAGAAGGAAAAGATAAAGGATACTTTGCAACCAAGCATGATGGGTCGGAGTATTTGGTAGATTTTGGAGAATTCGATTGCGGTGTAGTGGATCTCACAAACCCTGCAGCATACGCGTGGTTTAAAGATGATGTTATCAAGAAGTATTCGATAGATATTGGAATGGATGGCTGGATGGCCGATTTTGGAGAATATTTGCCAACCGATGATATCAAATTATATAGCGGAAAGAGCGCTATGATCGAGCATAACCATTGGCCAGTGTTGTGGGCAAAGTGTAATTATGACGCTGTGGCAGAAGCCAAAAAAACAGGAGAGATCGTATATTTTATGAGAGCGGGAGGAGCAGGATCGCAAAAGTATTGCCCATTGCTATGGGCAGGAGATCAGTCGGTGGACTTTTCGATACACGATGGGTTGGCATCGACGGTTGTGGCCGCACTCTCAGCTGGAATGACAGGTTGCGGAATATCTCACAGCGATATAGGCGGGTATACTTCGCTATTTGAGAACACCAGAGACAAAGAACTGTTTTTGCGATGGGCAGAAATGGCGGCATTTACTCCGGTGATGCGAACTCATGAGGGCAACAGACCGGAGACCAATTTTCAGTACTATGATGATGAAGATTGTATGGCAAGATTCGCTAGGCTTGTGGATGTACATGTAATGTTAAAAGACTACATCAAAGCTGCTGTTTCAGAGAATGCGCAAAAGGGAATTCCTGTGCAACGACCACTGTTTATGCATTATCCAGATGATGAGGTGGCATATGAACAGCAATTCTCCTATTTGCTAGGAGAAGATCTGCTGGTGGCGCCGGTATATGAAAGCAATAGAAGTGACTGGAAGGTGTATCTGCCAAAAGGTCAATGGGTTCATCTATGGACCGAGAAAGAATATACGCAAGGGTATCACACAGTTGCTGCGGAGCTGGGCTATCCACCAGTATTTTATAAAAAGGAGTCGGCGGCAATATTTAAGGCAATCAAATATGAGGTGAAATAAATGAGTGAAGTTGTAACAACAGGTTTATTTTTTGTGGTTATTCTTCTATCTCATATCATTCATGGAATTACGGGCTTTGCGGGGACTCTCCTTGCAATGCCCTTTGCCATTGAATTGGTAGGAATAGATGTGGCAAGACCAGTTTTAAATGTATTGGCAATATTTTCGGGATTTTATGTATTGGTAAATAATTACAAATACGTAAATTACAAAGAGCTACGAAAAATTGTGTTGATCATGCTGGTGGGAATATTTTCGGGAATATACATAAAATTTCTATTTGTTGGAAACGAAAGAGTTCTAATGATATTTTTAGGAATATTTATAATTTACTTATCAATTAAGGGGTTGTTTATCAAGAAAAAAGAGTATAAAGAAACGAGCGCAATAAAATCGAATGCGTTGCTGGTGTTTGCAGGTATTGTGCACGGGATATTTGTTGCAGGAGGACCTATATTAATAGGCTACTTAAGTGAGAAAATTAAAGACAAGACAGTTTTTAGAGCAACAATTTCGACGGTGTGGATATTCCTAAATACTGTAATACTTGCAGATGATATCAGGATGGGCCTATGGGATGGAGAGCTGCTAAAAATTTTAGCGATAGGAACGCCCATATTGTTTGGAGGAATGTTTATAGGTACAAAGTTGTATCACAAGATGAATCAGGAAACATTTATGAAAATAACATATATTCTGCTATTTATTGCAGGAGTGATAACAATTTTTTAGTAGGAGGAGATTGAAATGCAAGGCATAGTTTTTAATATTCAACATTTTACAATCCACGATGGGCCAGGCATCAGAACAGAACTATTTTTGAAAGGATGCCCCTTGCGATGCGAATGGTGTAGCAATCCGGAGGGGCTGTTGCCAAAGTTGGAGGTGGGAGTATACAAAACTAAGTGCATTGCTAAGTGCGAAGATTGCGCAAAGGCTTGCCCTCAAGGAAACATACTGACTTTTAATCGCGGAAAAATTCAGTCTATAGACAGAGATAAATGTACTGGCTGTTTGGAATGTGCCAAAGCATGCCCGACAGAAGCGATTAGGCAATGGGGCAAGATTATAAATATAGAAGAATGCATGAAAGAAATTTTAAAAGATAAGGGCTATTATCAGCGCTCTGGTGGCGGAGTTACAATTTCGGGAGGGGAGCCACTACTGCAAAGCGAATTTGTGGCATCGGTATTTAGAGAATGCCAAAATGAGGGCATCCATACGTGTGTGGAAACAAGCATGTATGTGACATGGGAAAATGTGGCAGCGGTATTGCCGTATGCAGATATGGTTATTGCAGATATAAAGCACATGAAGGCAGATGTTCACAAAAAATTTACGGGGGTTAGTAATAAGCTGATCTTGGAGAATCTCAAAAAATTGAGTCAAACAGGCAAGGAAATTATTTTGCGGATACCTGTTATTCCAAACGTAAATGAAGATACGGACAATGTGGAAGCGACGGCAGATTTTATACTAAATGAAATGAGTAATAACATTAGAACGCTACAGTTGTTAAGTTTTATGCATCTGGGAGAAGAAAAATATGAGTCACTGGGAATGCCATATAAAAATATCGATGTGAATCGAACGGCTTTTCAGAAGGTAGTTGCCGAAATAGCAGAGTATATGAATTCTCGAGGGATACATTGCGTGGTGGGGACTAAGGAGAAAGAATAACAAAATCAAATTTTAGAGGTGAATATAATGAGTGCAGTTGGAACACAACCTTTTGATCAAACCTATAGTTTAGGGTATCAAGTCAACCATGAAGATTGGTCACCATTTCCGAGAGTTAATCATCTTAGGCAAAAGTTTTTGGATCGACCATATGATGTGGATGTTGAAAGATTACGATTAGTAACGGAAGCGTATCAGAATAATGAAGATAAACCTAGAAAACTTCAATGTGCGTATGCGTTCGAAAATATTTTGCTGAACACGCAGTTATATATTTATGACGAAGATCTAATTTTGGGCGAAATTGCAGCGCCCGCAAAGGCGTCTCCGATCTATCCAGAATTTTCGGTAAAATGGATTATAGACGAAATATTACATTCACCATTTGAAGAAAGATCAAACGATCAATTTTATATCAGAAATGATTCCGATAGAGAAGAAATAGTGGCCCTTTGCAGGTACTGGGAAGGCAAAACTGTAGACGATGCGGTTACCGCAAGGCTCGAGGAATCGCAAACGGTGGGCTCGCAAGTTGGGGACAAGGTGTTTCAAACCAACGTATATCAATATGCGGGCATTGGCCACTTGGCAGCGGATTATGACGTTTTGATGAAAGAGGGCTATAACGGGTTAATCAACAAAGCGACGGCAGCGCGTAAAAAATTATCGAAAAAAGATCCTGAGTATGCAGATAAGCGAGATTTTTATGATGCGATGATAATAATGTTGGAGGCCGCAAAGAAATATATCGCGAGATACGCAAAGCTAGCAGAGGAAAGTGCTATTGCAGAAAAGGATGAAGGTCGCAAGAGAGAGTTGGAAGCGATGGCGGCAAATTGCTATGCTATTGCGGGAGAAGCACCAAAAACATTTTGGCAGGCAGTGCAACTATTCAATTTTGCAACGACGCTGATACAAATAGAAAGCAATGGGCATTCGATATCATATGGACGAATGGATCAATGGCTGCACCCAATTTATGAACAGGATATGCGCAGCGGAAATCTAACGAAAGAGTTTGCATTAGAAATTTTGGAAGTGCAGTTTGTAAAGATGAATAACCCAACAAAACTTAAGGATAAAGGAACTGTATTGGTGCGAAATGGCCGAGGTTTTGGTGGAGAAAGTCTAACGATTGGCGGCATTGATAAAAACGGAAACGATGTAACCAACGATTTGACAATGTTAATATTGGAGGGCTCCGCGCATACACGAATGATGAATCCTTGGGTTTGTGTGCGTATGCATGAGAACACACCGTATGAGTTGAAAGTGAAAGCTGTGGAATGTATTAGGGCAGGATACGGACATCCAAAACTGTTTAATGATGCGCCTACGATTAAAGCGATGATGAGAAAAGGGATGACTCTAGAAGAAGCAAGAGAGTATGTAGTTGTAGGCTGCGTTGAGCCGAGTTTACCAGGGCAGGAGTTTGGTTGGCACGATGCGGCATATGTGAATACAGCAAAAATGATGGAAATGGTAATAAATGGTGGAAAATGCTTAGATGGTGGAGTGTTCAATAAGCAAATTGGGCCAAATACAGGAACTCTGGAGACATACGAAACGTTTGAACAGGTTTTAGAAAGCGTAGAAAAGCAATTCGATTATTGGTGCGATCAAATGTGTAGCAGCCTAAATATTATCGACGAAGCGCATAGAGTTTGCAAGCCAACGCCATATATTTCGGCTTTCTTTAGCAATTGTATAGAAACAGGAAAAGATCTAAGTGAGGGCGGTGCCAAATACAACGGAACAGGGCCGCAAGCAAGTGGAATCGCGACTTGTGCAGATAGCCTTGCAACGATAAAGCAACTAGTTTTTGATGAAAAGAAATATACAGGTGCCGAGTTACTACAAGCTGTTAAGGATAACTGGGAGGGGCATGAAAAGTTGTACGCTATAGTGAATGGATCCAAAGTGCATCATTATGGCAACGATGATGAGTATGCAGATGAATTGTTTAAGTTTATGTTCGAAACTTATTGCAACAATATCAATGGCAGAAAAAATCCACGCGGAGGAAATTATAGTCCTGGTGTATATTCTGTAAACGCAAATGTTGGAATGGGGATGTTTACTAACGCATCGCTGGATGGCCGATTTAAGGGAGAAGCAATCTCGGATAATATGGGGCCGGTGCACACCGATGGCGGCTCTCACGACATATGCGGACCAACAGCAATAGCAAATTCGGTGGCAAAAGTAGATCATAGCCTAGCGACAAATGGGACTCTACTAAATCTGAGATTTCCGCAAGAAGCTGTTGCAGGGACAGAGGGCAGAGATAATCTGGTAAGCTTTATAGACGAATACCTGTCGAGGCATCCGATGCATGTGCAATTTAATATAATGAATGCGCAAACAATGCGTGCGGCACAGAAAAATCCAGAGAAGTATAAGGATATGCTAGTGCGAGTGGCCGGGTATAGCGCATATTTTGTGGAGCTCGGAAAGCCACTACAAAAGGATTTGATACAGAGAACAGAACTACATTTTTAGTAATAGGAGACGAAAATTATGAAAAATTATAGTTTTAAGATACCGCAAAATATAGAATTCGGATTAGGGAGCCTTCATAAGCTAGCAGAAATTTTAGATAAATCGGAACATGTTTTGTTGATATCTGATAAAGGACTTGCGGCCATAGGGGTAGTGAAAATGGTTGAAGATATATTGGGGCATAGCGGAATTGGGTATACGAAATTTTTAGATGTAAAGCCAAACCCAACTATAGATATAGTGACCGCAGCGACGGAAGCTTTTAAAAACTGTGGGGCCACCAGTATTATAGCGTTGGGAGGAGGCAGCCCCATCGATGTGGCAAAAGCGACTGGAGTGTTGGCGACCTATGCTGGAAAAATTACCGATTATGAAGGCAATCATAAGGTACCAGGGCCGATTGTTCCAATAATAGCAATACCAACTACGGCCGGGACAGGGAGCGAAGTTACTGCTTCTGCGGTTATTACGGATGAGGCAAGAAACTATAAGATGACAGTGTTTAGTTACGAAATGTTGCCCAAGTATGCAATATTAGATCCGAAGCTAATTATGAGTGCGCCGTCACATATAGCAGCAGCCTGTGGAGTAGACGCTCTGATTCATGCAATGGAGGCATATCTTTCTGTAAATGCGACACCGTTTTCTGATGCTATGGCGGAAAAAGCGATGGAGATGATAGGAAGGAGCATCCGTAGATTTGTTGCCAACCGAGAAGATGTAGAAGCGGCTTGCGATATGATGGCGGGTTCGAACTTTGCGGGAATAGCGTTTGCATGGGCTAGACTAGGATGTATACATGCGATGAGCCATCCGGTAAGCGCATATTTTAATGTGCCCCATGGTGTGGCAAACGCAATATTAATGCCAACGGTGATGAGCTATAACGCACTGACCGATAACGGGAGATACGAAAAAATTTATAATTATATATGCAAAGGAAAGGCAAACTACACATCGGCGGTGGATCTGGTATATGAAGTAGAATATCTAAACGAAGATCTGGGTATTCCGCAATCGTTGAGTGAAGTGGGTGTAACGGAAGATAAGATTGTAGCGATGGCAGAAGACGCGGCCAAAAGTGCCAACACACTAGCTAATCCAAGACAAACTACCGCATCAGATATTGCGGAGCTGTATCGAAAAGCGTTATAGACAGGATCTGCAGTATCTGTTTGTGGATGCTGCAAAAAATAAAAATTATATGTCGAGAGAGGAAAATATTATGTTTGAAATGGCTTATATACCAATTGGAGTTCCAACTTTTCATTTAGAGAGTGCGCAAATTGAATTTAATAAATCAATAGAAATGATAAAATCTTTGACAGATGCTTGCATTTTTCCTGATGAAATGCTATTGTCAATGGACAGCCTAGAAAAATTTTTGGCAAAAATAAGTCCGAAATTGGTAGTGGTACAAAATATTACGTTTGCCAATGCCGCGTATATAACAGAGGTACTGAAGAAATTTGACTGCCCTGTATTGCTATGGACATTGCGAGAGCCTGTAATAGATGGAGGCAGATTGAGACTGAACTCTCTGACTGGAGCATATTCAGCAGGGAACGCATTGCTAAATTTCAGAGAAGGCAATTTTGAGTATATATTTGGCTCACCAGAAGAATCAGAGGTGCAAAATAAAATTGCAGCAACGATAAAGGCTGCGAAAGTAAAATATGATTTGACAAAAACTAAAATTGCATCTATAGGGCATACGCCACAAGGGTTTGGATTTGGACGCGCGTTGGATGTGGAAGTTGCTAAATATTTCGGATCAACATTGGAGTGTATTGAGGCGAGAGAGTTGATTGATAAGGCAAAAACTTTTGCAGATGCGGAGTGCGCAGAAAATTTGGTAGAGTTTGAAAAATCGTGTTGCAATCATGAGGCAATTGATATAAAAAATATGACGGACTTTGCTAAATTGTTGAAGGCGTATAAAGAATATGTAATAGAGAATAATATTCAAGTAATCGCGTCTAGATGCTGGCCAGACTTTTTTGTATCATATGGGACACCAGTCTGTGCGGTATTGTCGATGTTAAACGACTTGGGAGTTGCTGCTAGTTGTGAATCGGATACATTTGGTGCGCTATCTATGTATATTGCAGCAAAATTGAGCGGAAAAGTGACATTTTTTGGAGATCCTGTTTCGTTGGATGAAGAGGAAAATACAATAACCTATTGGCATTGCGGAATGGCGCCTTGCTCTCTGGCAGATGCGGAAAAAGCTAATATAGGAATTCATCCGAATAGAAAAATAGGCCCAGTTATGGATTTCGGTTGCAAAGCAAATGACGTCGCGACAGTATTTAGAATTGGCAAGGACGGCGATGGCAAGTTTAGATTTTTTGTGATGTCTGGAAGTATTTTGGAGAAGCCAAAGCAGTTTCAAGGGACATCGGTTGTGGTAAAGCCTGAGGCAAATAGCAAAGATGTGGTAACGAGAAGTGTAAAAGACGGATGGGAGCCTCACTTTGTTGTGGCCTATGGGGATATCGCAACAGAGCTCGAAATCTTAGCAAGAATGTTAGGGTTTGAAGTTATGAAATATTAATTAAGAGGGGTTATGTAAATGAAGAACATAGGTGGCAATTTAGAAAGGCTGAAAATAAAAAATCGACAACTGATATTGAGGTTGCTAAATAATCATGGAAAGATGTCTCGGAAGCTGATTGCGCAGACAATTTCTCTAACATCAGCTTCTATTACCCAGCTATGTTCTGAAATGATAGCAGAAGGGCTGATAGTAGAGGTTGGAGAAGATGAAACAAGCACAAAAGCTGGTCGTAAGGAAATTTTTATAAATATCAACTATGAAAATCGATACGCATTATGCATCAACATCGAAAAGTTTTCGACCGATATAAGCTTAGCGAATCTGCAGGGCAATGTCATCTTGACCAAGAGGATAAAGACAGCAACAAGAGTGGATGCCGAGATTTTTTTAAAGCAAGTAGCGGATACTTGCTTGGCATTTTTAGAACAAGCTGCAAAAAAAATTATTGGGGTAGGAGTTAGTTTGCGGGGGCTGGTGGATTCTGCAGAAGGAGTAAGCAAGAAGGCCTATGAAATCTGGAGCAAACCGGTGGCTGTAAAAGACATACTAGAAAGCTATCTGCCATTTCCAATAATAGTACAAAACAATATGCGGGCCTTTGCACAAGCAGAAATAATATATGGAATTGGCAAGGAATATAAAAATTTGTTATTTTTGAAGTGGTTTCCGGGAGTGGGATCGAGTATAGTGATAGACCAGGCGGTATATGAAGGAGAAGACGGGCGAGCTGCAGAGTTGGGGCATTACATTGTAGATGGCGATGGAAGACGATGTAGATGCGGAAAGTGCGGTTGTCTTGAAACGGTAACATCGTTTGATGCGATTGTAAGCAATATAAGTTTGATTTATTCTAAGGAGATGACGCCGCTGTTATATGAAGCAACGAGAGGCGAAAGAATGAATATTGCTTCAGTTGTGAAAAATTATTTAAAAACCGATTTATCAAAAGTGGATGCGTATGTAAAAGAAACGATAGATAAGGCGATAGCGAAGATAGCGGTGGTTGCGTTTAATGCGATGACTTTTATGGCACCGCAAAAATTGATTGTATATGGAGAATTTTTTGCTAACGAATATATATATTGTAAATTTGTAGAGAAATATAAAACATATGAAATAGATTATAAAGAAAATTTAATCATCAAAACTAATCTGAGCGACAAAATTTTTTATATTGGAGCGTTGGCGATAGTCGTTGAACAATTCTTTTTCAATGTAGGAGGCTTATAATTAGTTAAAATGATTAATTATATTATGTAGTAAAGATGTTATTTTGTGATAAACATAAAACCTGACTTGATAATTTGTTTAAAATTTACATATAGTTAATTAACGGAAAAAAATAATGACAAAAATATAAGGATAAATATGTATAAAATGCAAATTGATTTATTGAAAACTATAGTATATAATTTGTTTAAAGAATATTAAGGAGGAGATTATATGATTAAAAAGTTATTAACATTGTTTGTTGCGACGACCATGGTGATTTCGATTTCTGGTTGCGGAAGTGACAACACAGAATCGAGCTCTGGTACTGTCAGAATCATTTGTCCATATGGAGTAGGTGGAACTGCGGATCTGATTGCAAGAAAATATGCCTTAGTTGCAGGAGAGCTGTTTCCAGAAAAAAACTTCATCGTGGAAAATATGACTGGCGGCGACGGGTTTGCAGCGGCTACATACTATACAGAACTTGACCCAGATACTACAGATCTATTGATCTATGGATATGGAGTAATCTATAGACACGATTTGGGAAAAGAGTATGGCACAGAGATTGTGGATTTTGATAGAGACGAAATTCAGCCAATCGGAATTATTGATGATAGAACTTGGATCTTATATTCCACTCCTGGAACAACTGTTGAGGATGTATTAGCCAAAGCAAAAAATGGCGGAATAAAAATGTCTGGCGGAAATCCGTTGTCCGACCCGCACTTGGCGTTGGGCTCACTGATTGCAGAAGAACAAGGAAAGACCATGGTAATTCCTTATGACGGGGGCGCTTCACAGAAAAAGGCTTTGACTGATGGTGAGGTTGATGTATTTGTGGGAACCACGCAGGCTGGTAAAGAAGAAGTGGAAGCCGGAACAATGGAAGCGATTTTATCATTTAGTATAGAAGAGTTTGAGGGATTTGTAGGCCCAGATGGAAAGGCTGTTGAGATTCCAACTGTTGCAGGAGAAAATAAGCATGAGGCGCTAAGAGATGATGTGGATTATTCGCAATACATTTTGCCATCGGGTGGATTTATTGCAACTCGTGCGGGAGCGCCTGCAGAATGGGTTGCAGAAATGGAAGAAATTACAAAAGCGGTATGGAATTCGCCGGAATATTACGAATGGATAGAAGAGATTATGCTAAACAAAAAAGAGTTATATGGAGCGGATGCTGTTGCCTATGTAGAAGAGGCGTCGCTAATCGCTAAGGGAGCGTTTGAAACACTGAGATAGATGAGATATAGAAAAGGCCACGAGGAGGAATAGAATGAAAATAAAAACCAACTTATGGACGGGAATAATTATGGGCGTGATTAGCGCGATACTTTTGATAGTATTGCCTAGTCAGGTGCCGCTGCCTATGTTTGATTCGGGAGCGCCAAGCCCAAGAATTTTACCGTCCTTTGCGATCATTGGAATGCTGATAGCATCTATAATTTTGATAGTTCAGAGCGTTGTGTTTAAACAAGATAAAATTTACGAATTTGATATTAAGAAAGAGTTGCCGGCTATAATTATGATAGGGTTGCTGTGCCTGTTTGCGATATTGATTATAGCAATAGGGTTTGTGGCTGCGGCATGTATTGTGTTCCCGATTTTGCTGTTTTATGTGGGTGAACGCAAGCCGGCAATATATATCTTTACGCTGGTATCTGCAGTTGCAATATTTTATTTGTTTAGATTAGTTTTGAACATTTCGTTGCCGGGATTTGGAGGTTAGACGTCTATGGGTGATATGGATATGATTTTAGCAGCCTTAGGGCAAGTACTTAGTTTTACAAATATCGCTGTTATCTTGGGCGGATTACTGTTGGGGATAATAGTAGGGTGCATTCCAGGGCTGAGTGTTACGTTGGGAATAATTTTACTATTGCCTCTAACATATTCTTTTTCTTCTCCTGATACTGCAATAATTTCGCTGCTTGCTGTATATGTTGGAGGAATGTACGGGGGGTCGATCAGTGCGATATTGCTAAACTCGCCGGGCACAAACTCTGCAATAGCCACAACGTTCGATGGATACCCTCTGGCACAACAAGGAAAAGTGAAGAAAGTGTTGGATGCCTCGTTGTTTGCGTCAGTGTTTGGAGGAATTTTCTCAGCTTTGATATTGTTGTTCTTTTCATCATTGATAACAAAATTGGTTGGCGGCTTTGCTTCGACAGAATATTTTGCGTTGGCCATTTTGGGAATTTCGTTGCTAGCAGGAGTGAGTGGCGATAACTTAGCCAAAGGAGTTATATCGGGGTTGCTGGGAATCTTCATTGCGTGTATTGGCGCAGATGCTGTAACCGGAGTTAGGCGATTTACATTTGATACAGAAACGCTAAAGTTTGGTATCGACATGGTCCCAGCGATGATCGCGTTTATTGCGTTGACCCAGGTAATATTAAAATTACGAGATTATTATGTTTCGGGTGGCAAGATCGATGATATAACCAAAATTGATAATAAGGGGTTGACTTTAGTAGAAGCGAAATCGATAGTGCCCGCGTGTTTACGGTCTTCGACTATAGCGTCGATAATTGGAGCCATGCCTGGCGTAGGTGGCGGAGTGGCCCAGTTTATGTGCTATAACGAGGTAAAGCGTACATCGAAGACGCCGGAAAAATTTGGCAAAGGTGCATTAGAGGGCGTTGCAGCAGCGGAGGCAAGTAATAATGCGGTTGTAGGTTCTGCCATGATTCCGTTATTAACGCTAGGAATTCCTGGAGATGGAGTAACGGCGTTGTTATTAGGAGCATTCATTTTGCATGGAATTCAGCCAGGACCTACAATGTTTACAAAGCAAGGCGTTGTGGCGTATAGTATAATACTTGGCACGCTGATAGCCAACATTGCGTTGATAGCGGTGGGGTTGGTTTGTACAAGAGCCGTGGCCAAGATTGTACAAGTGAAATATACGTATCTGGCACCAATAATTATTCTGTTTTGTTTTGCAGGGGCATTTGCCGCAACAGGAAATACAAAGGAGCTGATCATAACCGCAGTTTTGCTAGTAGTTAGCTATATATTTGTAATATTAGACTTTTCGGTTATACCGCTAATGTTGGGAATGATATTAGCAGATATAATGGAGATGAATTTTGTAACAAGCATGATGAGCTATGATAACGATATGCTAATATTTTTCAAGAGACCAATTACGGCCGGAATCTTGGTGTTAACAGTAATATTGCTTGTGTCGTTAATACGTCTAAATAAGCGCATAAATAAGCTAAACGAAGTGCAAATGGAAGAAATGAGCCACAGAGATTTAGAGGATGTTGGATAAAAAATAATTGTTAGGGTCTCCGAAGAAGGGGGCCTTTTTTTTGGCTGCACATGCCTGTTTCACGTGCAGCAGCAATGTAATTATTCTTCGCGTGCCCAATCAAAAGCATATTTAACAGCTTTGTTCCAACCCTGAATCATGGTGTGGCGCACATCTGTCGCAATGTTGGGGGCAAATTTTCGATCAACAGCCCAATTCGCCAAGACGTCGTGCTTATCTTTCCAATATCCAACTGCTAATCCAGCGAGATAGGCAGCTCCCATGGCGGTGGTTT
Organism: Candidatus Epulonipiscium viviparus; assembly: GCF_030708075.1. Lineage (GTDB taxonomy): Bacteria > Bacillota > Clostridia > Lachnospirales > Cellulosilyticaceae > Epulonipiscioides > Epulonipiscioides viviparus. The sequence goes on from NZ_CP117982.1 coordinate 2,527,513, forward strand.
CAACACACACTGGTCGCTCTACTTCTACATTTACGATGTTTGCTTGAGATTGCATCAAGTAGTTGTTTGCACTAGCACCGCCATCAACTTTAAGCGTGGCAAGCTCAATGCCGGAGTCGACCTTCATGGCAGCAAGAACGTCATTGACCTGATAACAAATTGAGTCTAGCGTTGCGCGAATGATATGATACTTGTTGACACCGCGAGTGATTCCGACGATGGTGCCTCTGGCATACTGATCCCAATGCGGAGCTCCCAATCCTGTGAAAGCTGGTACCACATAACAACCGTTGGTATCTTTTTCTTTGTTTGCCATATACTCAGAGTCGGCCGCGGAATCAATCAGGCGCATCTCGTCACGCAACCATTGTATTGATGCTCCTGCAACGAAAATGGAGCCCTCCAATGCATATGTTACGCTTCCGTCTAAACCCCAGGCAATGGTAGTGAGAAGGCCGTTTTTGGAAAATACTGGAGTGTTTCCGGTGTTCATCAACATAAAGCAACCTGTGCCATATGTATTCTTGGCATCTCCTTTGTTAAAGCAAGTTTGCCCAAATAATGCAGATTGTTGATCGCCCGCAGCGCCGCCGATAGGTATCGCTGCACCAAAAAATTGATGATCCGATTCGCCATATATACAGCTAGACGGCTTAACCTCAGGGAGCATCGACCGAGGAATATCTAGTTCTTCAAGTATTTCATTATCCCAATCTAGCGTTGTAATATTAAAGAGCATCGTGCGAGACGCATTGGAAAAATCACTAACATGAACAGCGCCTCGGGTTAGCTTCCATATAAGCCACGTTTCAACTGTGCCGAATAGCAACTCGTTGTTCTCGGCTTTTTCTCGCGCACCTGCAACGTTGTCTAAAATCCATTTGATTTTGGTTGCAGAAAAATAGGCATCAATTATAAGCCCGGTCTTCTTTTGAAAAGTTTCCGCAAGCCCCTTCTCCTTGAGGCTATCGCAATACTCAGAAGTTCTGCGGCATTGCCAAACTATCGCATTGTAGATGGGCTCGCCAGTTGCCTTATCCCAAACTATAGCGGTCTCGCGTTGGTTGGTAATTCCGATTCCCGAAATCTGCGTGGGAAGTACACCAATTTTGGACATCGCTTCGACAGCAACACCAAGTTGAGTAGACCAAATTTCGTTGGCATTGTGTTCAACCCAGCCGGGTTTCGGAAATATCTGTGTAAATTCTTTTTGTGCGATACTACAAATTTCACCTTGTTCATTAAATAAAATTGCTCTATTGCTTGTGGTTCCAGAATCTAACGCCATTATATATTTTTGCACAATACATCAACCCTTTATTAATATTTATTAAAATAAAACAACAAGATGTATTTATCTTAATAGATATAAGTATAATGGAAATTTGAGGTAAGTCAAGCTGAATACGGCGACAATACTGTACAAAATTAAATTGGAAATTTGTTCTAATCGTATATTGACATTGGGGCAAATTTATTATATTCTATAGATATATATTGTAGCGGAGAAAAAGAGTGATGCTATACAAGTTGTAAGAGGCTTGTTTGCGTTGCTCTTTTTTATATGTTGGAGGACAAAATATGAATGTCATAGAATTACTGGAAGAGGCGCCAATTATAGCGGCAGTGAAAGATTGGGACGGCCTAGAAAAAGCGCAGACAGCACCGGTAAATGTAGTGTTTGTTTTGTTTGGTGATGTATGTAATATTGGAAAAATAATTAAAAGATTAAAAGCTGCGGGAAAATTTGTAGTGGTGCATTTGGATTTGATAGAGGGGCTTGAGAGTAAGCCGATCAGCGTACAGTTTTTAAAAGAGACCACACAAGTGAATGGAATAATTTCTACCAAGATTTCTGTGATCACTGCAGCACATAAGCTGGGGCTTACAACGGTGATGCGATTTTTTGTATTGGATTCGCTCTCTGTTGAGAACATTAAAAAGCAAACAAAAACTAGGTGTATAGATTTTGTGGAAATCTTGCCTGGAATTGCGCCAAAGATAATAAAGAAGCTAGTAAAAGAACTGTCTATTCCGCTTATAACAGGGGGATTGATTTCGGATAAAGAAGATGTGATAACTGCATTACAGCAAGGTGCGTTGGCATTGTCAACTACAAATTCGGATATTTGGGAGTTATAATAGGAGGACGAATATATGATAGATGTTGCAATAATTGGTGCAGGCATAAGTGGCGCGAGTGTGGCAAGGGTGCTTGGGCAATATAATTTGAACGTTGTAGTATTGGAAAAGGAGAGCGACGTTTCTGCAGGCACAACTAAAGCAAATAGCGGAATTGTTCACGCAGGATATGACCCAGAGCCAGGAACGCTTATGGCAAAGTATAATGTGTGGGGCAATAAACTGATAGAAGAGCTTGCAGAGAAGCTGGAAATTCCGTATAAAAAAGTGGGGTCGATGGTATTGGGCTTCAACTCTGCGGACGAAGCGCATTTGCAAAAGTTATATGAGAGGGGAGTCGCAAACGGCGTACCAGATTTGGAGATTCTAACTGCTGTAGAAGCGTTAAAGAAAGAGCCTGCGTTGAGCAAAAATATAGTGGCGGCGCTATACGCTCCTTCTGCAGGAGTGGTGAGCCCCTATGAAATGGCAATTGCGTTTATGGATAACGCTGTAACAAATGGTGTTGAAGTTAAGCTAAATCACAAAGTAACGGGAATCGTAAAGCAAGACGATGAAAGCTTTATACTAGACGTAATACATAATGGAGAGACGGAAAAACTACATGCTCGATATGTAATTAACGCGGCTGGGTTATATGCAGATGAAATTCAAAATATGTTGGCAACGGCAACGTATACAATAAAGGCCAATAAGGGTGAATACTTTTTGTTAGACAAAGTGAGTGGCGAATTGGTAAATCATGTAATATTTCAATGTCCAACTGCAGTAGGAAAGGGCATATTGATTTCACCAACAGCGCATGGAAATCTAATAGTGGGGCCAACCGCTGTGGACGCAGCTGCAAAGGATGATGTTGCAACAACGCTAGAGGGCTTCGATAAAGTAAAGGTGATGGCGGCGATCTCATGTCCAAATATTGAATATAGAAATAACATTCGAAACTTTGCGGGAAACAGAGCGCTTGCCGATGTGGATGACTTCATCGTAGGACCGATAAAAGAGAGTGCGCATTTTATAAATATCGCAGGGATGAAATCTCCGGGGCTATCCTCTGCGCCAGCAATAGCAGAAGACATCGTGGCAATGTTAACTGATTTGGAGCTAACGAAGAAAGAGAATTTTGTAGACACTCGCAAAGTAGCCAGATTTACAGAGAGTACCAAAGAGGAATGGCAACAGAAGGTTGATGAAAATCCGCTATACGGCAGAATTATATGTAGATGCGAGAGAATTACAGAGGGTGAGATTGTTGATGCAATACATTCGCCAGTGCCGGCAACAACGGTAGAAGCGGTAAAGCGCAGAGTGAGAGCAGGGTCGGGTCGATGCCAAGGAGGGTTTTGCGCACCAAAAGTTGTGGAGATCATCGCAAGAGAGTTGGGAATCGCATATGAAGATGTGATGCTAGATAAAGCGAATTCGTATATATTGGCGGCAAAGACTGCTAAAGGAAGTAACTAAACTGAGGGGGAGGAAACTGATATGAATTATGACTTGGTTGTGATAGGTGGGGGACCAGCGGGATTGGCTGCAGCATACAAAGCATGCGAAAAGGGGGTCGATAGCATCCTAATAATAGAAAGAGATAAAGAGCTGGGAGGCATACTCAATCAGTGTATTCATAATGGCTTTGGGTTGCACTATTTTAAAGAGCAGCTGACGGGCCCCGAATATGCTGGAAAGTTTATAGAGATGATAGAAGAGAAAAACGTAGAGGTGTTAACAGATACAATGGTGTTGGAGGTAACGGCAGATAAGCGTGTCTATGCTATGAATTCAGAAAAAGGGAGCATCGAGATTCAGGCAAAAGCGGTGGTGTTGGCAATGGGATGCCGCGAGCGAACCAGAGGGGCCATTGCGATTCCGGGAGAGAGACCGTCGGGAGTTTTTACAGCAGGTGCGGCGCAAAGATATGTTAATATGGAAGGATATTTGGTGGGTAAAAAAGTTTTGATTTTGGGATCAGGAGATATAGGGCTAATAATGGCGAGAAGAATGACGCTAGAGGGGGCAGAAGTTTTGGCTGTGGTGGAGCTCATGCCATATTCAAACGGGTTAAATAGAAATATAGTTCAGTGCCTAGAAGACTATAATATTCCGCTCTATCTTTCGCATACCGTAACTGATATAAGAGGTAAGGAACGATTAGAAGAAGTGGTGGTTAGCAAAGTGGACGAAAAATTTAGACCGATAGCTGGCACAGAGATTAAATTTGAATGCGATACTTTGTTGCTATCTGTGGGGCTGATACCAGAAAATGAGCTCACAAAAGATGCGGGAATAATGTTGGATCCGCGAACAAATGGCGCAGCAGTCTACGAAGACATGCAAACAGCAATACCAGGAATATTTGCTTGTGGAAACGTTTTGCATGTGCATGACCTGGTGGATTTCGTTACGAAAGAAAGTATGAAAGCTGGAGAGAGCGCGGCCGAATATATAGCTACACCGTATACGCATTCGGAGAACATGATAGTCGTGGCAAATGGAGAAGGCGTTGGGTACACAGTGCCACAAAAAATCGATATGGACAGAATGAATAAATTTGTAGAAGTGTTTTTTAGGGTGCGCCAGGTGTATAAAGATGTTTGGATAGAAGTGAAAAGCGGAGACAAAGTGGTGATGTCGCAGAAGAAGAAGCACCTGCTGCCAGCAGAAATGGAAAAAATTGTAATCCCGAAAAATTTATTGGGGGCAGCCAATAAGGGAATTGTCGTAAATGTAAAGAAGGGGGACTGTTAAATGAATAAAGAGTTGACATGTATTGTATGTCCAAAAGGATGCGGACTGGTTGTAAATGCGGACCTTGCAGTAGTAGGAAATAGCTGTCCGAAAGGAGTAACATATGGAGTCAAAGAGGTAACAGCACCAACAAGAGTGGTAACATCAACCGTCAAAATCGAGGGAGGAGTACACAACCGCCTCCCGGTTAAAACAGATGGAGACATACCGAAAGAGCTAATTAATGAATGCATGAAAGCAATCAACGAGGTTACAGTGAAGGCACCCGTGAAAATGTATGATGTAATAATTGAAGATTTGTTAGATACAGGCGTATCAGTGGTGGCAACTCGAGCAATGCAATAGCAGGTGCTTACTGATCGGAACAATTAGAATGAAGTAATTCAAGCTGTTGCTCAGCAAGTGTATTTCCAAGGGCAGCAGCTTTTTTGAACCACTCAACGGCCGTAGAAAAATCTTGAACGACACCCTGCCCAGTGGCATAGCAAATGGCTAAGTTGTATTGAGCTTCGGCATCTCCCTGAGCCGCGGATGCAGAAAACCATTTGGCGGCGGGTGCTTACTGATCGGAACAATTAGAATGAAGCAATTCAAGCTGTTGCTCAGCAAGTGTATTTCCTAGGGCAGCAGCTTTTTTGAACCACTCAACGGCCGTAGAAAAATCTTGAACGACACCCTGCCCAGTGGCATAGCAAATGGCTAAGTTGTATTGAGCTTCGGCATCTCCCTGAGCCGCGGATGCAGAAAACCATTTGGCAGCTAAGCTAAGATCGAGAGAAACACCCTCGCCATAAGCATAAATAACGCCGAGATAAAACTGCGCGATTGCATGTCCCTGATTGGCAGATTTTGTAAACCATTCTGCTGCAATATCAAAATCTTGAGATACGCCCTCACCGTGATAATAGCAAAAACCGAGGGCTGTTTGCGCTGCAGCTAATTCGAAAGTTGCAGCTTTTTGATACCAATTTACTGCGGTGGCGAAATTTTGAGCGACGGGCTGTCCCTGATGATAAAAGAAGCCTAATTGATATTGCGAGCTGGCAGGCAAGTCCCTGATTGGCAGCCGCTTGATATAGTGTAGCCGCTTGTGTAAAATCTTGAATTTTTCCATAGCCATAAAAATAGCATTTGCCGAGTTCGTATTGAGCTTTGCCATGATCTTGACGGGCAGCTTCGTGAAAATATGTAGCCGCTTGTGTGAGATTTTTGGGGACAAGTTCACCTTTAAAATAGCAAAGACCGAGAATATATTGCGCGTTGGGGTCCCCTAGCTCTGCAGCAGATAGCGATTCATCTAGCATAGCCTGAGAAATGACTGATGATTGAGAGGTTTTGGAGGTACTGGAGATATCTAAAATAAACTGTGCATTGGCGTGGCCCTGTGTTGCGGCCTTTTGGTACCAAACATTAGATAGGGCAAAGTCTTCGGAAACGCCCTCTCCGTAGCGATAGCAAAATCCGAGAGAATATTGAGCATCTGCATTACCTTTTTTGGCGGCCAATTTAAACCATTCAGCAGCCTTGGTGAGATCTTGAGCTACAGCATCTCCGTATTGGTAGCAGTAGCCGAGTCGGAGCTGAGCAAGTGCATAACCAAGATTTGCAGATTTGTGAAAATATTCCATGGCAGTTGCTGGATCGGATGAAAGCCCGTCGCCTAGATAATAGCGAATGCCCATCTGGTATTGCGCAGCGGAATGCCCCATATCAGCGGCCTTTTGAGAGCACTCCAAAATTTTGTCTAAATCCAGAGATCGAGTATCTTCGTATTGATAGCAAGAGACAAGACTCCACTGAGCATCGGCATGCCCCTGACTTGCGGCTTTCTCGAGCCATTCGATTGCTTGTGTAACATCTTTATCAACGCCATCGCCTTTAAAATAGCAAAGCCCGACCTGATATTGTGATTCGATGCTCCCCTTTGTTGCAAATTTTAGGAGGCGTTTGAACTGTAATTCGCTGGTGCCTTGATTGGTGGAGATGAGTTGCTTGAGCGCATCAGGCTTGAGATAATTTTTAAATTTAGTCATGATTTCACCCTTTCGATGGAAATGCCTTATATATTGATATAGAATATTCGCTATATAGAAAGAGTATGCCTAGAGGCTGGAAATTGGGGACAAAGACAACGCTAAGCGCTATTGCTGCGATTTTGGCTCAGGTAATTGTGGCAGCTGAGGAGGTGATTGCAGCTGGGGCAAAGGCAGCTGGGGTTGTAGCAGATCGAGTTTATGCCACTGATATCGAAACTGTAATTTCAGCGGATATAATCGATATAGTAATTGGAGCTTAAGCAGATATAATCGATGTTTTGATGGTGGCTGGAGCATATGTAACTGATATTGTAGCTCAAGCATGTGCAACTGATGTTCTAACTTTGGTAATTGCGAGCGGTTTTTGGATTTAGCCATGATTTCACCCTTTCGATGGAAATGCCTTATATATCGATATAGAAATTCGCTATATAAAAAGAGTGTGCCTAGAGGCTGGAAATATAGAGGCAGCAGTATGATTTGAGATGCATACCTCTATATACGCTACAAACTAGAGAGAAGTAGCAGTATTTCGAATATCTGCAACAGTTTCAATAGGAAGTTTGGTTACTTCTGCAATGATAGCGTCATCAGCGAAATGGGTGAGTAGAGCTTTGGCAGTTTCTAGTTGTTGTTTTTCCACACCCTTTTCCATACCCCTTTTAATACCTTCAGCGATGCCATCATCTTTGATCATTTGTCCTAAAACGGTCATTTTAACAATCTCCTTTATACTTTTCATTTGAGTAATGGTTAAAAATTTGAGAGCAAAAGTGTATAGCATAGATTGAATGTCATCTTTTTCATCAATTTCATATTGCTGAAATAATGTTAAGGCTTTTTCTAATCTAGCTGCTTTGGTAGACTTGCCGCCCATTATTGGCAAAAAGACCAGATCCATTTGGTCAGCCGAGGTTAGCGCTTCGTCATTGATAAGTTTGGTCTCGATATGAGTAAGAATTTCGTCTGCATTTTTATTAGCCATGAAAATTGCTTTTATTTTATAAGTGTTGAATCCGTTTTGGTATTCGGTTATGGGATTTTTTATATTATTGGAAAATATAACATATGTGTAAACTTCACGCTTTGTTTGAGAGAAAAGTACCGCATCGTAAATGCTAAATCGTGCTAAATCTTCCTCTACGTTGTCGGTGGTCTGAATTTCAAAGTGTGTATAAGTGTCATCATCCATTAAAAACAAGTAATCCATTCGTCTGTTTATAAATTTTAGGTCAATTTCTTCGGTATAAACGATTTCTTTGACTTTTTTAGTTTCACCAAAGTATTCGATAACAACTTGTGCAAAGACCTGCATCGCATGTTTCATTATCATGTCTTCTTGGTTGCGAGATGAGCGCGCATCGACCGTATCTTCTTTTGAAAGAATAGCTGATATCTCCATAATTGTCTCATCTACTAGCTGTGCAGTGTCAGTAAAGGATATTTTAGTATGGTTAATTTTGGTAAAAGTGGCGTTATCCTTGACAGTTTTGGTAGAAGCGGCTTTGGTCCTTAACAGTTTTGGCAGAAGCGGCTTTGGCCTTAACAGTTTTGGCAGAAGCGGCATTGGCCTTGAACAGTTTTGGTAGAAGCGGCTTTGGTCCTTAACAGTTTTGGTAGAAGCGGCATTGGTCCTTGAACAGTTTTGGTAGAAGCGGCATTGGCCTTAACAGTTTTGGTAGAAGCGGCTTTGGTCCTTAACAGTTTTGGTAGAAGCGGCATTGGTCCTCGACAGTTTTGGCAGAAGCGGCATTGGCCTTAACAGTTTTGGTAGAAGCGGCATTGTCCTCGACAGTTTTGGTAGAAGCGGCATTGGCCTCGACAGTTTTGGTAGAAGCGGCATTGTCCTCACAGTTTTGGTAGAAGCGGCATTGTCCTCGACAGTTTTGGTAGAAGCGGCATTGTCCTCGACAGTTTTGGTAGAAGCGGCATTGGCCTCGACAGTTTTGGTAGAAGCGGCATTGGTCGAACAGTTTTGGTAGAAGCGGCTTTGGTCTTAACAGTTTTGTAGAAGCGGCATTGTCTTAGTTTTGGCAGAAGCGGCTTTGGTATTGATAGTTTTAGTAGAAGCGGCGTTGTCTTTGATAGTTTTGGCAGAAGTTGTTTTAGTATTGGTTGTTTTTTCTTTAGCTGATGGGGTCACAATCACTGCTCCTTTTCGATTTTAAAATTCTGCAGAACCGGTTGTTCTAGGATATGGGATGACATCTCTGATATTAGTCATGCCAGTAAGGTACATAACAAGTCGCTCGAAGCCAAGGCCAAAGCCAGAATGTCTAGTGCCACCAAATCTTCTGAGGTTTAGATACCAGAAGTAGTCTTCTTCGTTGAGATTGCATTCTTTCATTCGTAGCTTAAGAACATCTAGTCGCTCTTCTCTTTGACTGCCTCCAATAAGCTCTCCAACGCCAGGAACTAGCAGATCCATTGCAGCAACGGTTTTGTTATCAGCGTTTAATCGCATATAGAATGCTTTGATATCTTTAGGATAATCGATGACGAATACAGGCTTCTTAAAGTGTTTTTCGGTTAAATATCGTTCGTGTTCTGTTTGTAGATCCACTCCCCATTCTACTTTATATTCAAACTTTTGACCAGATTTTTGCAATATATCGATAGCGTCGGTGTAAGTGACTTGGCCGAAATTAGACTTGAGAATGGATATTAATCTATCTTTGATGCCTTTGTCGACGAAGCTATTGAAGAAGGCCATTTCCTCTGGAGCATTATCAAGCACATACTGAATTACAAATTTAAGCATATCTTCGGCTAGATTCATATTATCTTCGAGGTCAGCAAAAGCAATTTCTGGTTCAATCATCCAGAACTCGGCAGCATGCCTAGGAGTATTAGAATTTTCAGCTCTAAAGGTAGGTCCAAATGTGTATACATCTCTGAAAGCAAGGGCAAAGGTTTCCGCACTCAATTGTCCGCTAACAGTAAGTGACGCCATTTTGCCAAAGAAATCTTCGCTAAAGTCGACTTCGCCATTTTTGAGCAATTTTGGTTCTGTTGCCGAGAGTGTGGTAACGCGAAACATCTCTCCGGCGCCTTCACAATCATTGGCAGTGATTATTGGAGTGTGTACATATACGAAATGTCTGTCTTGGAAAAATTTGTGTATGGCATAAGCAACAAGAGAACGAACCCTAAACACTGCCGCAAAAGTGTTGGTGCGCGGTCTTAGATAAGCAATCTCTCGCAAGAACTCAAATGAGTGGCGCTTCTTTTGTAGAGGATAATCTGGTGGACATTCGCCTTCTATAGTAATAGCAGAAGCTTTAATTTCAAACGGTTGTTTTTGGTCAGGAGTTAAAACCACGCTCCCTTTTACTATGATAGATGCGCCGACTCCAAGCTTTGCTATTTCCTTAAAGTTGGGCATAGTGTCATCGAATACAACTTGAACCCCCTTAAAGAATGTGCCATCGTTTAGGTCGATAAAGCCAAATGTTTTAGAATCACGTACAGAACGGATCCAGCCTGCAACCTCCACCTCTCTAAAATTGGATATATCTTGGTATAGCAGTCTAATAGAAATTATAGTCATAAAAATTCTCCTTTGTACTTTTTTTATTTATAACATCCAAACCAATAAATTGCAAGGTGTTAGAAACATATAGTTGCGAAAACACTTCCTTGAAAAATGAGCGATGAGTTGCTATACTTAGATTCGTTCATTAAAATAAGGAGGGAATATATGATAGGTACATACTTTAACACGGGGACTATTATTGCAGGAACACTGATAGGATGCGCATTAAAAAAAGGGATAAACGAAAAGAAGAGTGCAACGCTACTGCAGGCAATGGGCCTGGCGGCAACAGCAATAGGTATAAACTCGTTGGTAAGCAATATGGCAAAGAGCGAGTTGCCAGTGTTGTTTATAGTGGCATTGGCAATAGGAGGATATGTAGGAGAAAGTATAGATTTGGATGCTAGAGTAAATGGGTTGAAATCTAGATTTACGGGATTAAATATAGAAGGGGTTGTAACCGCGGTATTGCTATTTTGTGTGGGAACATTGGCAATATTGGGGCCTATAGAAAGTGCGTTAAATCATGATAATACATTGCTATTTACAAACGGCACATTAGACTTTGTTACATCGATGGTGCTAGCCTCAAGCTTTGGGTTGTCAATTCTTATTGCGGCACCGATATTGTTTGCGTGGCAAGGAAGTATATATATGTTGGCAAACTATTTGGCAGATTTTTTTACACCAGCGTTGATGGCAGAAATAGGTGTGGTGGGTGGAATACTAATATTGTGTACGGGATTGAGCATCTTAAAAGTTGTACAAATCAAGACGATAAATTTCTTGCCTGCGTTATTAGTTCCAATAATATACTTTTGGGCTATATTTTGACAAAGTAAAAGTGCTGCATATGGGAGGTGCAGCACTTTGTGTAATTTTTTGTATGAAGGAAGGTTTTTTTAAGTTTAAAGATTTATTCTATCATGTTAAGGATATCTGTAGTAATTCTTCATGATTATCTAGCTTGTATATATATGCCTTTTTGTCTTCGTATATGGCGTACGTTTTAGGACGATTTTCTTTGGGTAAAGCCACAGAACCCGGGTTTAGCATTAAGATGTTATTGTGTAATGTTAAGTCATATAAATGTGTGTGTCCATACATAAAGATGTCAATTTTGTTAGTGATAGGTAAATATTCGGGGTTATATAAATGTCCGTGTGTGGCAAAGATTTCAACGCCATTATCAACAATAAGTGCGTAAGGGGCCTGGATAGGAAAATCCAAAACCATCTGATCAACTTCTGAGTCACAATTTCCTCGAGCACAAATAATTTTATCTTTGTGTTCGTTTAATAATGTTGCAGCTTGCGCAGGGTCAAAGCCTTTTGGTAGTGGATTTCTAGGTCCATGATAGAGAATGTCACCCAATAAAATAATTTTATCACACTTGTGAAAATCAAATGCAGCAAGCGCGGCTAAAACTCCTTCATATGAACCATGAACATCCGAAATTATTAAATACTTCATAAGTACCTCCTAAAAATTTTCTTTGGAGTATTATAGCAAAATCAAGATGTAATTTCTAGGTAATATTATTATATTCATCTAAACTTTTGAGGTGCATATAATTTACTGAAATTTTTTTATTTTTGTAGAAGAATTAAGGGGTAGATAATTTATGAAGAAGATCAATTCGTGTCCTAGCGGAAGCATTAGCAGTGACAAACCTAATGATAGCACACGTTCAAATGCAAGCCAGCCGATAATTAATACAAAAATTCCGTATATCAATACCATTTTACCCATATAACGCGATTTTTCTTTGGCATCATAGTGAGTATGATCGGCATAACCAAGAATAGTGTATAAAGGAATAAGCGTACCATTGCTGGTGATAAAAATTACGAGAGGAACTGGCCAAAACTTTTTCATTGCTGTACCTTTAACAATTGCTTGACCATTAAACAGAGGAGCTGCTTTGGCATTTTCTGAACCGTATTTAATGACAAAAATACCTTCTACAAGATGCAAGAACCCGATTAAAACAATAAACTCGCGATAGGGTAAGTGAAAAAGAGGTATGAATAAATTAAATGTTTCTAGGATTTCTCCTAAAAAATATGTAAAAGGAATAACGTAAGCAAAGCAGCTAAATTTTGGATTAAGGCTCATGAGACCAACTGTGATAGGTACAAGTAAGAGCATTCCAAAAGTTAGGGGAATATAAATTTCAAATATGTTTAATAGAGTACTTAAAATTAGACCAACTACAGTGCCACGAATGATGTCCTTTATTCCTAGTATTTCCCATTTTGAGTTTTCACATTTGTACATAATTACTATAAGAATAGCAATAATCAAAAATATTGGATCAAAGATTACTAAATAAATGTTGTTTAATAAGTTTTCTATAAAACTTCCTCCTTTCTGTGTAGTGACATGGGTAAGTTACATTTGTTCTGATAAGACTTCGACGGCTTTTTGAAGTTGCACATCTTCGTCGAAAGTGAGCTCAGCTTTGATAAGAAGGTCTGCAGTAAGCTCGACAGGATAGTCGGGTTCGATACCAATTCCTTGAATGCAGATGCCAGAAGGAGTGTAGTATTCGCTGGTTGTAACCTTTAATGCGGAGCTGTCAATAAGAGGAAGAATGGTCTGTACAATTCCCTTTCCAAAAGTTCTGGAGCCAACTAACTTTGCTCGGCCATGGTCTTTTAGTGCGCCTGCTAAAACTTCGCTCGCGCTAGCACTTTGTTCGTTGACAATAACAACGAGCGGGATGTCATTTATCTTTTTATCGGCGAATGTTGGCTCAGCTTTATCGCCTATACCTACAGAAACAATGATGCCTTCGCTTAAAAATTCATCGACAATTTGCTCGACTATATGAAGCAATCCACCAGGATTATTGCGTAAGTCTAGAATAAGTCCTTTGGCACCATCGGCTTCTAAAGATTCGATTCCAGAAACCAACTGGCTATAAGTTAGTTCTTCAAAGCTTCGCAGTTCAATATAACCTATATCGTCAAAACCCTCTAGCATCTTAACTTCGACAGATGGGTAAATAACGTTTTCACGCATTATATCAAATGTGTACGTTGTATTGTCGCTGGGTCTATAAATATCAACTAGTACGTTTGTACCTTCTGGCCCTTTAATTATATCGGGCACTGTATCAAAGTCATCGCCATTAATTTCTGTTCCTGCAGCACCAACGATTTTATCTTTGGGTAAAATTCCAACCTTTTCGGCAGGAGACCCCTTAAAAACTTCGACGATTTGTATACTATTGTCACTTTTATCAAGAGTCATCTGAACTCCAATGCCTGCATAGATGCCGCTAGCACTTTCCATAAATTCAGTAAATTCATCTGGCGTAAAATATGATGTATAAGGATCACCAACACCCGCAACAAATCCTCTATATACCCCTTCTTCTAAAGAAGTAGCATCTATCTCGCCATAGTATTTTGCGTTTAATACGTGTGTGATATCTTGTAGTTTGCTATCAATAGCATCAGTATTTCCAACAGCAGAAACAGTCATAAAAACAACGCTTCCAGTAAATGCAAACGAAGCTAATGCACATAAACCAAATTGTTTAGCATGTCCGAGCTTTCCTGTTAATTTTTTCATTTTAACCTCCCTTGATTTCATTATAACCATCCTTTCGATTGCAGTTTATCTGATTAGTTCAATAGCTTTCTGGAGTGGGTCATCCTTTGCCAAATCTTTGTGACCTGTGGTGACAAGTTCTAATGTATATGGTTCACCTTGCCTAACCTCATATTCTGGCTCAACAGCGGCATCAGAAACAGATGTGCCGTCAACAAAAATTTTATTGGTAGCAACAAGTAATGCGCTTCCGTCTGCCAGTTCTATCAATTCGTTTGTCATTCCGGAGCCATGAGTTTTTTCGCCAACAATATATATATTTTCGAGAGGTTTAAGGCGTGCAATGGCAGCTTCGATCACTCCGACAGTTGAGTTGCCTATGAGGATAGCAACGTCTTGAGTGAGCTTGCCGGGTGTTGCGTTGTAGACAACTTCTGTGCCATGCTTATCAACTGTAGTAAATATTTCGCCTTCGTCTAAAAATAAATCGCAAAGCCACTGCGCTTCGTCAATGGTAACATTGGTAATATATCGTAAATCGATAATTCCGTTGTCTAAATCTACAGTCCAGTTAGTAAATTCATTGGGCTTTATATAATCAATGTTGCCTTCTAAGACTTGCTTTTCGACAACCGGAACAGGTAGCTGCGCTATTGTAAGAGGGATTGCTTGCAAAGAGCCATCTGATTTTTGAATGTGATACGTAACGGGTGTGCGATCTGTAGTAGTTAGCTTTTTGTATATATCTACTTCATTTGAACCCATAGCCAGAGTGTCATCTAGTTGGATTATTCTATCCCCCGTTACAATACCAGCGAGCGCTGCGGGAGAGTCGACTTGTACGTTGGTTACAACTAAATACTGATTGGTAATTCCCCAAGTAAATTGGATTCCAACATTTTGAACGATTCCTTGTTGAGCTTGTAGATAGCTGATTTTTTCATCCGCAGTTAAATATGCAGTGTTTGGATCATCGAGTGCTGCAACGTATCCTGCATATAACCCTTCTACTCTGTCTTCAAAATCAGAATCTTTAAAATATTCAAGTCCAACAATTCTATCTAATCCTATAATTTTTGTACTGCTATAAATATCGCCTTCGCCTTTATCAAGAGAAATTGAAAGGGCACAAACAGTTCCTGCTGCAATAGTTCCAACGATTATTCCTGAAAACCAAGTTAAAAATTTCATAATTCCCTCCTTCTTATTGTGAGAAGCGACCGATATTGGCCACTCGTCACTAATCACTCTCTATCTATTTTGTTTAGAAAGCTTGTTTTCGATACCTCTCATAAAATAAGTTAATATACTTGTAATTGTTAAATAAATTAATGCGACCATTATTAATGGAATTTCAAAGTTATATGTTGTACTAATCAAGATGTTCGCAGCTTTCATAAGATCCATTCCACCAATAAATCCTATTATAGCAGTTTCTTTTATAAGATTTATGAATTCGTTTACAAGAGAAGGAAGCATTTGTCTAAAAGCTTGAGGCAGGATTATAAGATGCATAGTTTGAAAATATGAAAGACCCAACGAACGCCCGGCCTCAGTTTGGCCACGATCGATAGAGGTGATGCCACCCCGTATAACTTCTGACATATATGCACCGCTATTAATTCCAAATGCGATTCCTCCAACCATTACACGTGGCAAATTTAATGGAGCAAGCACTACAAGCCACAAAAAGGAAACCTGAACTACTGCAGGTGTGCCACGAATAATATCAACATATACTTTTGCAATGATTTTTAATACTTTTAATATACTGTTTTCAATTGTTCCTTTGGATTCTAGCATCCCAATGACAGCAACAACTAAGCCGATGGCCAGACCAATAATCGTTGCAATTAATGAAAGCAACAAAGTGTTATAAAGCCCATCTAGAATAGTAAAAATATATCCACCATCTATGAAAGTCTCGAAAAAATTACTAAATCTCTCAAGTGTAAACATATTCTCCCCCTTAAAAAAGGGCTAAGGAAATCCTTAACCCATACATTACTCTACTTTTTCAAAATATTTATCAAAAATTTCGTCGTATTTACCGTTCTCTTTTAATGTGGATAGCGCATCGTTAATTTGCTCCGTGAGTTCTGTATTTTCTTTAGCAATGGCGATCGCATATTCTTCTTCTACAAAAGGATTTTCTAAAATTTGTAGGCTATCTTGTGCGGCCACAAAGTTTTTGGCAGGCTCAGCATCAATGATGACGGCATCTATGGTACCGTTTAGTAGATCGGCAATTGCCAAAGCGCCTTTGTCAAAACGAACGATATCGGCACCTTCTATATACATGCTTGCGAATTGATCGCCTGTTGTACCAAGCTGAACACCTATAGTTTGGTCGGTCAAATCATCTGTTACTTTTATATCACTGTCATCTGGTACAATAATCATTTGTTTAGAAGTAAAGTATCCTTCTGAGAAATTAACACTATCTCGTCGTTCTGGAGTATTGGTCATTCCAGCTACCGCGATATCGATGATTCCATTGGCAACAGCACCAGTGAGCGTGTTAAATTCCATATCCATAATTTCAAGTTCCATGCCAAGCTCTTCTGCTATAAGATTAGCAAGATCAACATCGAAACCAACGATTTCTGTTCCTTCTATATATTCGAACGGCGGAAATGCCGCGTTGGTTCCCATTTTTAATATTGTAGAGTCATCTGAAGAAGCGCCACATCCCACAATTGTTATAGCCAATGATGCTGATAATAATAAGCTAGCTATATTCTTTAATCTCATCGTTTTTCCCCCTGAATTATTACAAATATACCGATTATTGCTATAATTATACCTTTGGTGCAAAAATTAGTCAATATGTCCGCAATAAAAAGTTTTAACATGTTTTGTAAGTATTAGGAAAATATTATGCTCGCATATCAATAATAACGATGGTATCTTCTTCAAAAGGGCTAATAATTTTTCGGGCTTTGCCACTCAATGGAACCTTGCTAGTATATTCTCCTGTAATAGTATTAAAGAAGCGATATGTGCCTATTCCTTTAAAGTGATCAACATATCCAATGCCGATGCCATAGTTTTCTTTAGGAATGTATCCAACAACAAGAGTGTTTTCTGTATTAGCTAACAGGTAGCCGCCACCCGAAAACTGGCCAAATTTATCTACAGGATATAGCTGGCTGTAATCATATGTTGTGAAAAAATCTATCATATGTTTGTAATAATCGAAGTGTGGCTCTGGTGTGGCTTCCCAAGGCATAAGAGTAATGCACCAAGACAGAGGTTGCCAATAATATGCAGAGTATGCACCTGCAAACATGATGTGATAGTTTCTTTTTAAACAAGTTTTAGCATTGGTATAATGACCTGTAAATACTTGATACGGACCTTCTTCGTATCCGCCGTGTTCTAAATTGAGCACCGGCTTATTGCTATGAAGCGATGTAAGGCGTCTGGTTTCTTTGTATATATCAAGATCCCAACTTTGAATAGAAATAATGTCGACAAGATCTTGGTACTTCTTACAAAAGTTGTATTCATGTACGGTTAGTAATCGTTTGTAGGTATCTAGCTTTCGAAGTCGCAAAATTCTATTGATGATATAATGAGCATCGCATCTTCCGTAAGCCAATGCTTCTTTGCTTATATCCCATAAAATGTTGGTAAAAGGAGAATATCGTTTAACTACGTAATCAAAATACATGTTGTCGGCAATGCTGCACGCATCAGGCCAGTTTACTTTTTTGTTCCATACATAAATCATTAGATGAGCAATGATGTTTTTTCGATCTAATAATTTAATAATTTTGTCAAGATGTTTAAAAAAATCAACATTTAGTTCGCTGAAATCTGGGTTTGAGTTGCTACCCTTAAAGGGAAATATATCATCGTCATTGCCAAGATTGTGCTCTAAACGCAAATTTTTATCCAAAATCCAAGACTCATTATTAAATTTGAGATCATTAGCATAAACATTCATAATTATTTGATTTACATGGTTGTCGCTAAAATAATTTATCAAGCGTTCTAACTTATTTGTTTCTGATTTATAATCTATAGCAAATAACCAATCGCATTCAAAAGCATAAAGTTGATACGGAGTGCCGTTAGCATAATATAGTTTAGATGGATTTTCGGGATTTATTACAAGAGGTCCAGATTTTTTTTGACATGGATTAACTATTATTTCTCCGGTTTTGCCATCTAATTCAGTTAAATTAGAAATGATTGTATAATGATATTTGCCTATTTCTGAGAAGCTAAATCTAAGCAAAAAATTATCGTTTCCATTATAAACTCCATAGGCTTTATGTGAAAAAACACCATCCTTTTCTATATTAGCTTCTAATATTAAATCAGTAAAAGGATTAAAATTGAATGTAGCGGTTAAATTAATATCTATTACTTCACACTGCATAAATACCTCCAATTGTTATTAAAAGTTTAACAACTTAATTTTTTTTGTAACAAAAATGCACCCCCCCCCGATAAAAATGGTGAGAGGTGCAATGATTGATTATAGTACATTTATTTCTTGAATAAAAAACTGCCCAGAGTCAGTATTTTTGGCGGGTCTAATTCGAATGCGTTTAAGACGATGTGTGGCCAGGTCTAATTTTGCGATATAAGATTTGAAGTTATCATCATTTGGTGTTATATCGAGTATAACAGACGTAGCTTCGTCCCAGTTAATATCAGGATTTTTTAGAGGAGCTGGGACAGAATTGTCAACGCTAGCTACTAAAAGTTCCATCTGCGTAGCATCAGTCAAATTTTTTAATATAATTTCGATCGCAGGCTTTTCGCCAAATCTAATACCAGCAGGCCAGATGACACTCTCTATTGTCGCATCGGTTGCTGTAATTTTTCCGGCTATAGAATTTTTGCCATCCCAACCCAAGCTGGTTCCAGAAATAGGATGGTAGCCACGGGTAGAACGATCAAATTTCCATGTGCGCTCAGACATTTTGTGGATTCTGGGATCTTGAATAGTTCCGTCGTCGTTAAAGTTGATTTCGACTATGCCAACACCGCGATAAAAATAAGATGTTTCTGGATACTCGCAAGTCATATAATATTTATCATGGTATATAAAAAAGTCGTTATGCTCATGAGAATTAGGTGCAAAAAATCCTAAATATTTGTATGGACCATATAAGTTTTCAGAAATACCGTACTGACCTCCAGAAATTAGGTAGTACAATCCATTTCGTTGAAATAAGCTAGGTTTATCTCCCATTCGAACGTGCTCACCTTTTTCGTTAAGCATTTCTAAAAATCGAGGTTCACTAGTAATGCTGAGCAAATCATCTGCTAAGTTCATAATGTAGTATTTACCAGAGCCTACAATGATATACCAATCATTACCTTCTGTATAAACAACGGGATCATAAGGTCTTGTGCCAGACACAATTGTGGAATCAATTAATGGATGACCCAATGCATCTTTGTATGGGCCTTCGGGTTTATCGGCAACTGCAACACCTGTGCTATCAGATCGATCCGAAAAGAACCAATAGTATTTGTTGTTCTTCTTCTTTAAATTTCCTGCCCAGCAGTTGGGTTTGTCACCTATATAAGTGCTTGTGGGTAAAATTTCTCCCACTTTATTCCAGTCCATCAAGTTGCTAGATTTGAGAATTATCCACTTGTCCATAATCCAAGTGTCCATAGTATCTGGACTTTTGTCGTGCCCGCATATAACATAAATATCATCGCCTTCTACAAGAGCGTGAGGATCTGCTAAGCCTTCTTCTGGAAAAAAGCTTTCAATAAATAATCTGTCCATATAAAAAGCAATCCTTTCTTAGTTGGTATATCCCATTTTAGCGAGATTGTCAATAGATTTTTTATAGCAATCATACTTATCAGCACCGTAAGTTTGATCTTGTTCAATAATAAGATATTTGGTGCCCAATGTTTTAGATACTTCTATAATCTCTTTGATATGAAGATTGCCTTCACCAATTTCGGCAAATCGAACGACATCATTAAATAAGTCAGGATTTTTGGCCTTAAACTCTTCATCGACTTTGTCAAGACGAGGGTGCGCAATTTTATAGTCTTTAAGGTGCAGAAGGTCTAATCTGTTGGCAAAATTTTTGATATACTCTTGAGGAGTTTCTCCACCGCGTTGGACCCAAAAGACATCGATTTCAAATCCAGCATCTGGGCAAAGATCTTTAACAATATCAATTACATATTTACCATCCAGTTTCATAAACTCGCGGTGATGATTGTGTAAATGAAGCTTAAGTCCATGTTCTTTGAGCTTTTCTACATATTCATTAGTACGCTTGCAGTCATCTTCGATCTGAGCTCTGGTTCCTCCAATATTTCCTGGAAAAGAGCCAAGACGAATGTGCTCAACACCAAATTCTTTGGCAGTTTCAACGATTATATCGTATTCATCAATAAGCGAAGGGTTAAATTTTGACTTTTCTTTAGATTGCATAGCACCGCTAAGAGCGATCAATTCGATGCCAAATTCTTCGCGAGCCTTTTTTAAACCAGCAATATTTTCTTTGGTAAGCGCTACCATAGAAAGTTCTACATATTTGCTACCAATTGTTGGAAATTTGCTGAAAACTTCGAAAATTCCTTGTTCGATAATTTCATTTCTAAACAGCATGCTTTGAATTGCGATCTTTTGCATATTTCTACCTCACTTTATAATGTTATCGTCAATAAAAAAAAATCGACTTAAATAAATTATACAGTATGATTTTAAATTTGTCATCAAAAAAAACACCCCCTAAGCAAAAGATGGCTTAGAAGGTGAGAAAAATAAATTTAATTAATAATTTTCATGTGCTCTGAGGGTTTGCACATCTATGTCTTGATTTGCTAATTTATATACAGTTAAATTTTTGCGTCCAAATTCCATAGCGTCACTATAGGAGTGCATAAACAAGTCTATATCCCAATCATCAATGGCTCCGCCAACATCTCCAGCGACCGCAACTCCATATCCATCAACATATAGAATTGTTCCCAGAGGGATAACGTTTCTATCCACGGCTACCATCCCGATAAAAGTTGGAAGACCAGTAGCAGTAATACCATTCCAAGGTGCATTTTCTACGTCAGTGTATGCG
Organism: Candidatus Epulonipiscium viviparus; assembly: GCF_030708075.1. Taxonomy (GTDB): domain Bacteria; phylum Bacillota; class Clostridia; order Lachnospirales; family Cellulosilyticaceae; genus Epulonipiscioides; species Epulonipiscioides viviparus. Next base: position 2,548,602 of record NZ_CP117982.1, read on the forward strand.
GTGGCGTGCATCGTATATTTATCAGTAAACTCATACTCAACACCAGAAAACTCGCATACAATGGTGTTGGCAGCTTTTGTTCCCTGTTTAATAATATGAACAACAGGTGCTGCAACAATTTTTTCATTTGTAACTACTTCAGATGTAATCTGATCACCAACCAAAGTTTGTTCAACGGTAAGTTCCTTAATGCCAGTTGAGCCTTGTTGCGATATAACAGTAGTGCCTTTGGTAAGAGTGTTGTCTTCTATAATTTGCGTTTCGTATGGAATAATTTCTTGAATCAATTTTACGACAGAAGTTTCGATTTCGTCAGATGTAGTTTGTGCTAGGACTTCTGGTGTAAAAGTTGAGACAGCTCCCGTTGATATTGCAAATACAGAAAACGTAGTAGCTGCAAATTTGATGAACCTTTTCATTTTAGGTTTACCTCCCTATTTTCAAATGTTATACATAGTATAGTATAGACGCTTCACCTGATAAATATGTCATAAATATTTAATAATGTTACAAAGTGATTAAATAAATATGGCATTTATTAGCAAAAAGGACAAGTAAACAGATAAAAAATTCAAAAAACTATTAAGAATTTTACAAATTTTATATAGGACAAAGATATATATCATCAATAATAGAATTTTTATTAAATTATATTCGGTAAAATTTTAGTGCATTTCCATAAGTGATGGAAGCGACAGTATGAGCATCAACATGCTTAAGCTCAGATATTTTGTCGATAACCTGAACAAGGTGCTGAGAATCATTGCGTTTGCCGCGATACGGTTCTGGAGAAAGGTATGGCGCATCGGTTTCAATTAAAATGTTTTCTATAGGAATGCCTTCGACGACTTTTACAGTTTTCTTGGCATTCTTAAAGGTTAATGTGCCTCCTATTCCGATATATAGTCCCATTTTTATATATTCTTGAGCAAGTTCGAGGCTGCCACTAAAGCAGTGAACGACTGCGTTTTTTATATTCTCTTGCTTAATAATATTAAAGGTATCAAGATCTGCGTCTCTAGAGTGAATTACAATAGGTAAATTAAGTTCTTGTGCAAGATGAATTTGTTTTATAAAGTATTGTTTCTGCTTTTGGCGAATTGTATTCTCGTAGTGATAGTCTAGGCCAATTTCTCCAATTGCAACGACTTTGGGGTGCTGGGCAAGTTGTCGCAAAATATCAAGATCATCATCGGTCATATTGTTAATATCATGAGGATGAACGCCAACGGTGGCATATATATTATCGTATTTGTCTGCAAGCTCAATGCATCGTCTGCTGGTAGAAATGTCAGCTCCTATATTTACAATCATATAATCGTTTGCGGCTAAAGTATCTAGCAATCTAAATTGGTCGGCTTCAAATTTAGGGTCATCATAGTGTGCGTGTGAATCAAATATTTTCATCAATGTCTCTCCTTTAATTTTTATACACAAAAAAAAGACAAGGTTGACCTTGCCTCCAAAAGGGTATAGTATGGGAATAACTATAAATATTTGGTAACCTTCGAAATCTTCAGGGGGAAGTGTTACCATTTTGATAGTTATGGATAAGATAATTAGAAAACTTTACGCTTCCTTTATTTTCCTAACCATAAATAAAATTATACCTTAACTTGATAAATTTGACAAGTACAAAAATTATTGCTTTTACTCTTTTTATTTGTAAATTTTATAACAACTATTACCAAATAATGCATTATTTACCATAATAAAGGCGTTAAATTATACACGAACTTCGCCAACCAATCCTAATTGCTTTTACTCTTTTTATTTGTAAATTTTTTATAACAACTATTACCAAATAATGCATGATCAAATCATTTGCCCCCCCGTGTTGCTTTACATTGGCCGCGGCATCCATAGATAATATTCTAATCTTTTCGTGTAAAACTTGCCTATTGCCCCCTCGCTTAACTCCCTCCATCAAAATTATTTCTGTTGCCATAAACGGCAGCTCTTCTGCTATATGCTTTGCTATAATCTTTTCGTTTACAACTAGATCACTGGAGATATTTAAATATGTCTCGAGAATAGCATCTGTGGCCAAGAATGCTTCCGAAACTACAAGTCGCTTATTAGCACTGTCGTCGAGAGTTCGCTCAAACCATTGCGTGGATGCTGTGATGGCTCCGTTTATAGGCAGTGAAATAACGAATCTGCTTAAAGAAGAAATGCGTTCGCTTCTCATGGGATTGCGCTTGTATGCCAGAGTTCGCTCAAACCATTGCGTGGATGCTGTGATGGCTCCGTTTATAGGCAGTGAAATAACGAATCTGCTTAAAGAAGAAATGCGTTCGCTTCTCATGGGATTGCGCTTGTATGCCATTGCGGAGGAACCGATCTGAGTTTTTTCGAAGGGTTCTTCGATTTCTTTGAGGTGAGATAGCAATCGCAGGTCGTTGCTAAATTTATATGCCGATTGTGCGACTGCAGAAAGTACATTTAAAATTCGTGTATCGATTTTTCTGGAATAAGTTTGCCCTGTAACGGGAATGACATTGTCGTAACCCAGTTTGGCTGCAACCAAATGGTCGAGCTGCCTAACTTTTTCAATGTCGCCATCAAAGAGGTTAACAAATGTTGCTTGAGTGCCTGTTGTTCCCTTTGCACCTCGCAAGGCCTTATGCGCTAAAACATCGTCAATTTCTTCCAAATCCATAAGCAGTTCGTTGATCCAAAGAGTGGCTCTCTTGCCGACTGTGGTAAGTTGCGCTGCCTGAAAATGTGTAAATCCAAGAGTGGGAAGTTTTTTATATTTATCTGCAAATGCGGCCAACTTGGCAATAACATTAAGAAGCTTGGTGCGTATAATTTCCAGGCCTTCATACATGATGAGAAGGTCGGTGTTATCCCCAACATAGCAGCTGGTGGCACCCAAATGAATGATCGGGGCAGCGGTAGGTGCTTGCTCTGCATATGCGTGGACGTGAGCCATAACATCGTGGCGTACTTTTCGCTCATACATATCTGCAATGTCATAGTTGATAGCGTATTCGTGAAGTTTTAAATCGGCTATTTGCTCATCTGTAATATTGAGTCCCAGTTCTTGCTCGGCTTCTGCGAGGATAACCCATAGCTTGCGCCAAGTTGTAAATTTCTTATTTTCCGAAAATAATTTCAGCATCTCCTTAGAGGCATAACGTCCTTCTAGAGGGCTTTTATATGAATCTTTCATAGGTCAAACTCCTTTATAAAATAGTTTAATGAGTAGTTTCAGATGCAGAATCCGCAACAGAATCTACTGCAGAAGCATCTCTTTTTATATAAGAAAATCCAATAATAGCTGCTACTGCAAAAAATAGCACCAAAGTTATGCCCCAAGATCCCCAAAATTCTTGTATATTGCCTAAAAATATTCCATACAAAGCAAAGTCTGCATCTCCAAACGTAGAGTTTTGTATACCAAGACCACCTAAAACTGGGAGCAATGCAACGGGCAAAAATGAAATTAATATACCATTGATAAATGAACCAACTACAACTCCGCGTCTGCCTCCGGTTGCATTAGCAAATACTCCAGCTGTTGCGCCGGTAAAAAAATGAGGGACTACTCCAGGAATTATAATTGCCAAATTTAAAGCACCTAGTGCAAACATAGATACTATTCCACCAATAAAAGAACACATAAATCCAAGTATAACAGCATTCGGAGCGTATGTAAAAGTAATAGGACAGTCGAGAGCCGGTTTAGCTCCAGGAACTAGTTTAGTAGCAATGCCTTTAAAGGCAGGAACAATTTCGTTTAAAACCAATCTAACACCATTTTGTATTACAATAAATCCAGCAGTGAATGTTAACGCTTGAATCATAGCATAAACAAGAAAGTTTTTGCCAGCCGACAATTCTGTTTCTACATATTCAGCACCGGCAACAAAGGCAACAACCAAATATAAAACCAACATGGTAAGAGAAATTGATACTACAGAATCTCGTAAAAAGGACAGTGATTTGGGAACGTTCATTTCTTCTGTAGACTTTGATCCTTTGCCAACTAATTTGCCAATTAATCCTGCTAAAGCATAGCCTGCACCAGAGAAGTGCCCGAGTGCTATTTGATCAGTTTTGGTAACTTTTTGCATAAATGGTTGACAAATTGCAGGGGATAATACCATTATTAATCCTAAGGCCACTGCACCAACGAATAATACCTGAACGCCATTCATGCCAGATTCGGTTAATATGACAGTAATCATTCCGGCCATAAATAAAGTGTGGTGCCCTGTTAGAAAAATATATTTCAGTCGGCTAAATCTAGCAATCAAAATATTAACAAGCATTCCAAAGCACATAACTAAAGCAGTTGCTTGACCATATTTATCTAATGCTAATGAGATGATTACCTCGTTATTGGGAATGACTCCGGTGACGTTAAAGCCATATTCAAACATTTTGCCAAATGGGTCGAGCGCTTCAACAATAATTCCAGCCCCTGCAGATATAATTACAAATCCGACCATAGCCTTGAGAGTTGCTTTAATAATATCTGTTGCAGATTTCTTTTGTATTATTAGACCCAAAAGTACGATAATTCCAATAAGAACCGATGGTTCAGAGATAAAATCAATAAAATTTTGTAGAAATGACATAAACAGCCCTCCTCAAAGATAATGTTATTTATTTGGTAATTTTAGCCAATAGCTTAGATTTTAATTCATCCTTATCAATTAGCGACTCTAGGACAATTAAATTTGGTAAATGAGTTGCACTATCTGCTAAATCTTTTGCTACCACAAATATATCTGCTTGCTCAGCTGACGCATCTGCAAGAGAGTTATGTGCGCCTTCGTATTCGCTATTTAATCCCTCAGCTAACAAAATATCATTAATATTCATTTCTACCATAAAGCTAGAGCCTAATCCAGATCCACAAACCGCCATAATAATTTTCATAAATTACACAACCTTTCTAATAATATCTTCTACAGTTTTTGATGCTAAAATTTGATTTAACGTGTCTTGATTCATACAAATAGAAGCGATTTGCTTCATAATGTTTAAGTGTGAGCTGTTATCTACTGCGCATAATGTTAAGAAGAGAGCAATTTGCTTGCCTAAAAAGTCTACAGGAGTGTTCAATTTTAAAAGGCAAACTTCGCTTTTAATTACACCGTCTTCTGGTCGTGCATGTGGCATTGCAATACCATCAGCAATGCAGAAATAAGGTCCAAATTCTAAAACTTTTTGCAATATAGCAGGATAATAATCTTCTGTGACATTGCCATTGTGTATTAATTCGTCACAAGTAATTTTGATGGCTTCTTCGTATGAATTAACTTGCTCTATAATTTTAACGAGCATTGATGTTACCTCCTAATTTTATGAAATCGTTGTAAGATCCTCATATTGCGTGGCGTTGGTAATTTTTGTTATATTATCGCCATGAGAAAGGATATTTACAAGATTGATGAGATTCATATTTTTAGTTCGATTTGCTAGGACTATAATTACTTTTACAGGTACATTGCCTACATCGCCAAATTGAATTCTCTTTTTTAAAGTTATAAGACTGACAGAGTCGCAGTTTACGTAATCTGCTTTTGCATGAACAAATGCAATTTCTGGAATAAAAACCATATAAGTACCCAAATTTTCGATATTGCTAATAATATCTTCTACATATCGATAATCGACTTTGTTGGTTTTAACGAGGGGCTTGGCAGCGGCATAAATAGCTTTTTTCCAGTCTGTTATATCAAAGTTAAACATAGCGTTTTCTGATGCTACAATATCTGTTATGGCAAAGGTTTGTCCTTGAGCATATCTAACAGCCAAATATTGTGAGCTCTTTTGATAAATTTTGTTGATAATAAATTCTCGTAAAATGGCTAAATCTTTTTTATTTAATAGAGGTGAAGTTTGAACAACAATAGGATCATCAATTTCTATAGCAACAGTGGTGATAATGAGATCTATATTGTATTGTTTTAAGATGCTGGGTAAATCATCTGTTGAGCAGATCGTAATAATGCGGACGTTGGAGATTTTATTATTAATGCGTACTGCTAATAATCGAGAAATTGATAATTCATTATCGCAAACAACAGCTACTGAAGGCGCAAAGATTCGATTACTTAAGTTTTCGAAAATGGCAGCAAAATGCATTGCCAGGTAAGCGATTTCGGTTTCTGGAAAGATCACATTTAATGTGAATTCATATTTGCGCAATATTTTTTCGGTAATTGCATAAATAAGACCGATCTCATATCGAATCTCAGCAACTAATGAATTGTTAATTTTAAAGTTATTTTTGAGTCTATATACAGCTATGTTAAAGTGAGTTAATATTGAGCCGATAAGGTTGGTATCGTAAGCAAATTTAATACCAATATAATTTTCAAAATCTGCAACAACTTGTAGACCGATAGTGTTCGTAGTGTTTTCAAAAGCATATGTCTTTGAAAGACTAGCAAGTTTTGCGCTTTTAAAATAGTGGGTGAAATAATAAATTTCAGAATCTGTAATAGAACTCTCGATATATAATAGTGATTCCTTTAGCATTATAAATATAGGTTTTTTTTGAATTGCTTGTAAATATTCAGTGGGATATTCGACGTGGTATCCTTGTGATATTCTCCATAAGCTATATAAAAGTATAAGAGATAGTTCTTCGAATGCCTGTTTTGAATATTTAACCTTTAGTGTGTTTTCAATAGACTTAATTACCGCAGTGACAGAATCGTTATTTTTGGAGATTTTTTCCAAAATAATATGCTTGAAATTATCGGATTTGCAATAAAACTCTATAAATGAGTATCGCAGATCTTTTTCTGGTCCGGCAATGTGTGTGCCATGATAAGGAACCGATTTTAAGATTAAATAAGATTTTTTCAAATATATTTTAGCTTTTTTTAAGTCTTGTATTATAGTATTTTTGCTAACTTGGAGCTGCTCTGACAAATCGCTAATAGTAGCATTGGCGATAAAAAGCAATAAACATAAATTTATGATGCGATCTTCGGGGCTAAAAACATTTATAACAGATTGGTCTAGCCTATTTAATAATTTATAGCGAGCAGCATCATCTGCAAATGCAATTTTAATGCCATGTTTAGGAATACGTAACAATTTAGTGGAGACATTATCTAAGACAGCTGAAATACTATCTAAATCGTAGCGAATAGTACGTTCGCTTACTTCAAATTTTTTGGCTAACACCTTGGTAGAAGTAAATTCACTCTGAGATAACAACATTTTTAAAATAGCATGCTGTCGTTTAGTTATTAATTGCATTAACTTCGCCTCCTAATATTATTATATGATAGATATAGCAACGCAACAAGACCAAATCCTTTCCACGTATGTGGCAAAATTAATATTAAACTTAAAAAATATGAATAATATTTTGGCTTAAAGATTAGAATATTGTCAAGGAGGAAAGTATGATGATAATTAGAAATGAAGCAACAACAGATTATGAAAAAGCCGAAGCCGTAGCTCGCGATGCCTTTTGGAATTTATATAAGCCGGGAGCAGAAGAGCATGTGCTATTAAAGCAAATGAGGACGCATAGGGATTATATACCAGAGTTGACGTTTGTGGCAGAAGTGGATGGCGAGGTTGTAGGGGCGGTCTACGCAACGCGCTCGAAAATTGTACAAACAGATGGTGCGGAGATTTCAACGGTGACGTTTGGGCCAGTTTTTGTTGCTCCCAATCTGCATAGACAAGGAATAGGTAGAGCGATGATCACACATGCTATTGCCGAAGCGAAAGAAATGGGGTTTGCGGCAGTGACGCTACTGGGATATCCGTATCACTATAAGCCATATGGATTTGCTGGAGGGAAGAAGTATAATGTTACAGCGGAGGATGGAAAGTTCTATGCAGGCTTACAAATATTGCCGTTGGCAGAAGCTGCAATGGCGGGAGTGAGTGGATATGCAGTATTTTCGGAGGTGTTCGAAGTGGATCTAGCAGATGTAGATAGAGTGGAGGCTGCGTTGCCATATAAAGAAAAGCGAGTGTTGCCTAGTCAGCAAGAATATGAGATAGCATGTCAAGAATTAGAAGAATAGACGCATAAAAAAAGGAGCCAAATTACAGCTCCTGAGTACTTATCAATGGATTAACAATGTTGATGCACACTTGTTGATAATATGTCTGATACAGAGTATCAGTTAGCGGTCCACTAGCCATAATGACAAGATTTTGATTAGGCAAGCCAAAACGATACGCAGGTGGATTATGTTCAAATTTTGTTAATACAAAGCCGGATCTTTCGTAAAACTTTTGCCGAGACTTTGCATATGCGTCTATGGGTGGATCGATTTCTAATATAACAAGTTTGCCTTTGTTTTGGATCAGTGCAAGAGTTTGAGTTCCAAGTCCTGCACCTCTTTTATCTTTGCAAATTGCAAAATGCTCTATATAAATATACTCGTCATATTCCCAATACATTATAATTCCAGAAAATACATCATCAACTAAAATAATATCATAATGATACTTTTCATCGTTTAGTACAAATTTTTGTGTAGCAGGCGCGCGGCTCTGCTCAGGTGGAAAGTTCTCCAAATATAACGAGTATCCTTGATCGTAATTATTATCTTGCTTAACAATTCTCTGCAATTTTATCATTGTGTATACTCCAAATTTATTTTAAATTCTTAATGAATGTTACCGCAAAGCATAACCAACTAGCAACAGTCGGAATGTTTTCGACAGATTTGTTAACTAAATCGGTAGCAAGGCTTAGCCCATGGCCTCCGTTGGGATATATGTGAAGCTCAAGTGGAATTCTATGTGCTGTTGCCTCATTAGCAAAGAGTAGAGCGTTTTCTACTGGAACAGCTTGATCCTTATATGTGTGCCATAAAAAAGTTGGTGGCAAATCGGCAGTAACATGCTTTTCGAGCGATACGAGATCTCGTTGCTCTTCTAGGTGCTCTTCGCCGAGCAAGTTTTGTATGGAGCCGTTGTGTGCCTTATCTCCGGCAGTAATTACTGGGTAACATAAGATTAGTGCATTGGGCTTAAATTCTTCTGCAGAAGTGGCGACATCTGCTAAGATATGGCTGTTCCAAAACACACCGAGACTTGCTGCTAAATGTCCGCCAGCAGAAAATCCGCATACTACAATCTGGTTTGGAGCAATATTCCACTCTTGGGCATTGTCTCGAACCATTTTTACCGCAGATGCGAGCTCAAGTAGTGATGTAGGAAAGCGGTTTGGAGCGACCGAGTATCTAAGCACAAAGCAAGTGATTCCCTTTGCAATAAAACCTAAAGCAATCGGAGTTGCCTCTCTATCTGATGTAAATCTATAACCTCCGCCGGGACATATAATTACTGCAGGACGCGTCCGGTCGGCACAATATTCGGCAGTATTTTGGAGGATATATCCCGTGAATGATACGGCTTCTTCGGGGGCATCTAATTTCAATTTATCATAGGCAACGTTTAGATTGATTTGTTTTATTATCATAATTTAAATTCCTTTACATCATAATATATTGGTTATAATCCTTTTGTAGATCATATCTTAAGTAATCGATAAAGTCATTTAGAAATGCGGCGCAGTCTTGGTAGGTTACAAATTTTTGAGGAAAAATATATCCGTTAGTGGAAGGAATAATTCCGATTTTTGTCGCAGCGTAGATACTGGTTTTTGCATAGTCTGATATTTGGTTATCGTCAATAAAAGGAGTTTGCGGATTTACAACGCCAAGCCCCAATCTCAAAAGGCCAATTGCGCGAACGTTGAAGACTATCATCTGCTCTCGAGTGAGTGGGTCATCGGCATTAATGTCACCGCCAATAACTAATCCTGCGTCGAATGCGGCTTTTGCATATACATATAAATCATGAGAAGTATCTAAATCTTTAAACGGATTTTCTTTTGCAGCATTATTTTTGTTGCGTCTATCATCTAGATTAGGCAGTGGGATCCGCAACGCCTTAACGAGCATCTTTACATATTCACCACGCGTTACAACTTGCTGCTCTGAAAATCCAAGAGGGTGCATATCGAAAATACCCATAGCATACATCTTCTCGACATCCGACTTTGCAGGGTGACCAATCATATTTTCTAAGAATGGCATCGTCAGTTGTTCAAGCGATGGCTTGGTATCTGCCACATAAATAGCCCCACTGCGATCTCGAGGATGAACTTCATCACCAGCAACGAGCATATTGTATGTTATGGCACCCTCTCCCTTAATGAGCTCTTTGAAATTGCCTGCAAAGCTAATTGCAATAGGTTCGTTGCCAGAGTATGCAAGCTCTTTGCTCATAGTTGTCATGGGAGTTTCTTCTATATAATATTGGTTATCTCCGGTATCCACAGTGATGTTGCGTTTTTGAGTTTCGCTTTTTGCAAAGGCCTGGTCATAGCCATATACTCTGCTATCAACCGTTAATGTGGTAGCATTGTCGTCGTCTCCGCCCGACGTATAGACTGCATTATAAAACACATCGCCGCTATAATATTTAACACCTGGTGTATAGTCTTCTATAATGCTTTTTGAAAATGTGGATTGATCGGCATCCAAATTGTACGCAGTTCCATCTGCAACTACCACCTCAGTCCAGTTTGATACTTCTGAGGATTTTGTGATTTGGTTCGTTAGATCATTTTTTACATAAATAGTATCTAAAGTTAGAGTCCTGCTAATTTCGGTTTGCTTATCTGCACTGACAGCTTTGATGATATACGTCTCTTTGTAATCTCCCGATGTGGAGTCGAGATCAACTTCGCCAGGTCTAATATCTAGTGTTCCGGTAACAACAATGGGTTCACCCGTTAAATATATAACCTCTTTATAAGGAAGAGTGTATTGGTCGTCGAAATTAAATTTATCTTGAGCAAGAGCGATTCCGGTTGGAATTTTGGTTCCTGGTGTAGCCCCGCCAAAGTAGCCAAGTTCACCTTCAAGTGCAAATGTGTTAGTCGTCATAATCCCTAAACAGAGGACTACACCTAAAAATTTTTTCATTTTGCTCCCCCTATTCAATAATCGCTATTTAACTAGCATAATGTATCCATCTACCTGTGGTGCCTCATCATCATCGCCGCCACCGTTTGCGTCATCTATAAGATTGAGCAATTCGTCGGTAAGCATCACAGATACTTTATCCCCTTTTTCGAGCTTGGAAGAATCTACTAATTCACCGTTTTTAATAATTAAGCTTCCTGGCAACATTGTAAATTGAACCCCCAAATTTGTTTGATCTAATTGTCTCCAAAGATTTTCGTCCACATTATAATAGAAGACATCTTTTAGTGAGACGTTGCCATCGTCATCAGCATCGAATATCTCGCCTTTTGCCACTTCTCTGGTATATGGAATTTTAGAAACGGCAATGGCTCTGTCGCCGTCCGCAACGATGGTAAATATTTCGCTCATTTCTGTTGTTGGGCCATAGTCTAAAAACTCGTTGAGTCCATCTGCGTTAAAGCCCTCCTCGTCTACATAAAATCTGGTGTCATTGTCGAGCGCAAAAGTTCGAGGCTGCGGATGATAATGCCATTCATCATTTTTTAGCAACGAAAATGTTTCAACTACAAATAAGTCGTGATCATCAATTTTTTTAATAGTTCCGCGATATATGGTAAGTGGCCCTTGCCCGATATTTTCAACGGTTTTGGCAACAAGCAAGTTGTCGTCTGAATCAATTACGGCCTGAATTGTATCTCCCACCAAGATATTTGCTGGCGATACCAAGCGCTCTCCTTTTATAATGATCGAATCTGCATTTGGAATAACCACGTCGCCCCCAAGTAACCGAATTTCTGTTGCAGATACATCTACTACCATATTAGGATCGAGGCTTTTTGTAAACCCATCGCTAAGAGACATCTTGGCAACGCTGTCTCGGCCCAAGAAGTTTTCTATCGCAACATACGCAGTCATATCTGAGCCACTAATATATTTGCTTACATAGTCGAAGGATGTGCGAGTTCCTTCTATATAGGCATTAAAATTACGAGGATCTGTATTAAATGTTGCGATATCGATGTATTGCCCAAAGCCAGTTTGCTCTAATAATCGAGCATCTGCAAGTTTGAGGGTGTTGTCAAATCCACCAAGCTGAAGAACATTGCCTTTATATATGTCATTTACTATTCTGCTATCTGGATCAACAACGATCTCTATAACATCTTCTTCTATAATGCCATGGCCGAGATGCTTGCGAGACAGCAGAAATTTAGCCCACTCGCCAGGACGTATGCTCGATAAAGAGATTGGACGACCTAACTTGGTTGCAAATGTGGAAATAGGAGTAATGTATCTAAAAAATTGCCCTTCTTCATCTGTAAAAGTGATTTCGGCGTTTCCTTGATTGAGAAAGCGTATATTGTTGATTTGACCATATCTCATTGTGTAGTCAACATAAGCGCTGATATATTGAATGTATCCTTGCGAATCAGTGCGCAAATAAATATTGTCGCCGGGTTTGATATTTTCTATTGTCGTGTCTCTTCCGTCATATTCAAACGATGGAAAAAGTTCATCTATATAACCAACTCGGTCTTCGATTTCTTCGATATTTTGTTTTTCTACTGCAAGGTCTGAAGTATAGTATGGAGCGGTCACTATTGCTCCGTCTTTATTTTTATAAGTGAGATATCCGAGCATTGGATGGTTTTCGATCACGAGACCGCGGTCTTCGTAAATTGTACCGACCAATGCTTCGTTGTATTCGTCTTCTGTATAATAAAAGTTTATAGCGTATATATTTGGTACTGCGGTAAAAAACGTTAATGCAGCTAAAGCAGCAGTCAGTGCTCTTTTCATCTTTACCCCCCGATTGATTTTTGTCGTTGTCAGATCAAAAATGTAAAATTGCCTATAATTTATATTTCGGTAAAATTAGCAAGAAAATTATTACAGCAGTGTGACTTTTAGGAGTATTTTGTATTACTTGGTATTTTGAGTCAATTTAGTGGCTTGGCCCTTTAGATGATAAGGGATTACTGCGAGGATGATAGTACAAATTTTGTTTATTGCACCGGGAATAATGAGAGCCTTATCTTGAAGGGTTCCGTTGTATGCGGCTGATGCGACGCGAGCGGGATGCATTGCAGTGAGATTTGCAATGGTGCTTTTTTTCAGATTAGCACGCGATTGAAAATTGGTTTTGGTTGGCCCAGGTGCAAGAACGCTAACTCGAAGCCCCTCGGCTCTCAATGCCAAGCCCAAGCTGAGAATATATGCTTTTGATGCGTAGTAGGTCGCCATATATGGGCCGGGCGCAAACGCTGCGGTAGATGCGACCATCAGTATATGTGCGTTCTGATGAAGTAGCGGAAGTACTTTCTTTAAGAAAATGGTGGAAGCGGTGATGTTTACGTTTATAATATTTTCGTCGGCCATTTTTGATGCAACAGAAAATGAACCGAAGTATCCAACGCCTGCGTTATTCATAAAGAATGTGATATTTTTGTGGAGCGGAGCAAGCTTATGGAGTAGCCTATCTACTTCTTCTTTAGATGTTAGATCAACTTTATATGTGAGAACATCAAGCTCAAATGTATTTACAATCAGATAGGCCAGGTCGTCTAGCTTTTTGGTGTTTCGACCTAGCGCAATGATGTTGTAGCCTTCTTTTGCAAGCTTGATTGCCATTGCAGCACCGATGCCGCTGCTTGCTCCTGTGATAAGTGCGTATTCTTGCATAATGGATTCTCCTTAAAATTCTAATTTCATGATGATGGCATCCTCGGGAGGACACTTATAATAGTTTTTGCGAACAGAAATCGGTACAAATCCAAACTTGGCATATAGATGCTTTGCGGTGGCATTGGATGCGCGAACTTCTAAAAAAGCAGAGACAGCGGCAGAACTTTTTAATGAAGCAATCAGAGTGGTTAATAAATTTGTTGCAATGCCAAGATTGCGATGCGTCGTCGCAACGGCTACGTTGGTGATGTTTGCTTCGCCCACTACTAGCCAATATCCTGCGTATCCGACAACAGTACCTGCATCGGTGGCAACGAAGTATGTTGCAATTGGATTGTTAAGATCAGTTAAAATTTCCAGATGACTCCATGGTAGGCTAAATGTTTGTGCCTCTATTGCGGAGATTTCTGTTGCGTCTATATTTAATGCTTTTCTAATTGTCATGTTCGAGTTCCGCTTGAGGCTTTCTAATATATATTGGGGCAAATGTATTTGCGTTGGTGGTTTCACCATTTTTATATTTCGTTTCGGCTATCATTGCCAATGCAGAAGCGCGAGTATATTCTATAAAGCTGGGCGCAAACGTCGCGGCATCGCCCAAGGCTTCGGTGATTTTATGGCGATAAACGTTTAGACCGTCGCCCACAAAGTAGACTTGGCTGTTTTCTACAGTAAACTTGGCAAGCATATCATCTAATTCAATGGCCAAATACTCGCTAGTTCTGGTGGTTGGTGTAGTATAAGTTGCTGTGTATACTTGATTTTTGCGAGCATCTAAGATGGGGCATATGATTTGGTTGCCAGCAGGTGCAGCAGCAGCTAATATATCGAGCGTGTTTACTGCAATGATAGGAATGTTGAGTGCGAGGCACATAGCTTTTGCGGATGCGGCACCGATCCGAAGACCAGTGAAGGATCCCGGACCAGCGGCAATAGCGATAGCGCATATGTCTGCAAGTTGAATATTTAAAATTGAAGTGAGAGATTCGAGCATAGGCATAAGTGTTACAGAATGAGTTAGCTTATCATTTATAAAAAATTCTCCCAAAATTTTGCCGTCACGAATAAATGCGACGCTTCCAGACTGGCTGGATGAATCAATTGCTAAAATTAACATTTTACTTTACCTCTATTGTTCTAAAATTTTCGCCGCGTTGTAAGTCTTTATCGATGTAGATCCACTTTGCGGTAGGAGGAATTTCATCGGCAACTTTATTGGCCCACTCAACGAGACATACGCCGTCGCCATAAAAGTATTCTTCAAAACCTATATTATATAGTTCATCGATATCTTCGATTCTGTACATATCAAAATGATATAGTGGCAACACGCCATCGTATACAGAAATTATATTAAAGGTGGGGCTGGTAATATCATCGGCAATGCCGAGCCCCTGTGCAAATCCTTTGGAAAATACTGTTTTTCCGGTGCCTAAATCGCCTATTAGGCAGTATATATCGCCTTTTTGTGCAGACTGTGCTAGAGCTGCTGCAAAATCGAGCGTATCTTGTTCGTTTAAACTGTTCATTGGTTATTCCTTTAAATTATATTAATTCGGTTCTGAGTCGGCTGCCAGTGGTAACAGACATTTGTCGAATTTGTGAGATCTCTCTAACTTTTTTCTCTATGCTAGTGATATCTAAATTTTGTCCTAGTATATTGAGAACGGCATGTTTGCTTTTACCAGGTTTAATTTCGATGCAATTTTGCGTGCAGTTTATGCTATAAAGTTTGTCTCCAGCGAGAGCGTAGCCCTTGATACGAAAAATTTCATCATTTTGAAGAATATAATCGATGAGTTCTAAAATATTATCGTACGTTTTGAGCCTTGCCATAAAGAAGTGATTTTCAATTAAATTTAAGTGACATTCATTTATGGCAGTATGAGGGCATTCGCTGCGACCAGCACTTGAGAGAGCGTGCATATCATTATCTGTTAAATCTATCCAATTTTTGGTATATACATCAATTTTGGATAAATCAAAGTTTGTATTTTTGGAAGAAACAAATTTGGTAAGATCTATAATAGTAGAATCTATTTCTGCTTCTGTATATGATTGCGTATCGCTAACTACGATAGCGCCAGTAGAATAAAAATGAGATAAGAAAATGTGTTCGTAGGCTTCGGTGGCAAATTTCATAAAATCTGGCTTTACAATAGTGACGATACTATTTAAAATACAATTCTTTGCAATTTGAGGATTATTCCAAAGTGAAAAAAACGTATCTAAATTGTATATTCCAGAAGGTTCGATAATAACTCTATCAAAGCCCTGCTGAACAGCCTCTAGGATAAATGCAATCAGCTTTTCTTTTTGGGTGCAACACACACAGCCACCAGAAATCTCGGTAACCTCTAGCTCGTTTTCTCGTAAGAAAGCTCCGTCTATTCCAGCCAAGCCAAATTCATTTTCTATAATCAAGATTTTTTCGCCAAATTCACGTAAATATAAAGCATATTTGGTAATAAAAGTGGTTTTTCCTGCTCCTAAAAATCCTGTTATAATATCGATATTCATAAAATAATCCTTTCTGTCTTTAAAGACTATATGACTAAATATTTGCATTATAATTAAATAGTTGATGACGAAACTAATTATACGCTAATTTTGGAAATTTTAAAATACTTTTTTTTATTGGGTGCCTTGAATAGAAATTTGTTAATGGTAAACTAGTGTAGTAATCTAATATTTTGTAGGAGGAATGCCATGCAAACTGAAATAGCAATATTGCAATATCTAGAGTCTATTAGAACACCATTTCTAAATATGCTAATTGAAACCGGTACATTTTCGGCAGAGCTCATTTTTTTGGGAGCTATAATTGTGGCGCTATATTGGTGTGTGGATAAAGACTTTGCGTATAAGCTGGTTTTTATTGTGTTAGTGAATGCACTGCTAACAAGTTGCATTAAAGCTATCGTTAGAAAGCCGAGACCGTTTGAATTAGGAATCGTTCGACCGCTTAGAGTGCACACTGCATCAGGATACTCGTTTCCAAGTGGACATACGTCGACGGCCGCAAGTTTTTGGGGTGGAGCATATTCATTAATAAAAAATAAAAGCATGTTGATAGTTGCAGTTATAATGACGCTCTTTGTTGGGTTTACGAGACTATACTTAGGAGTACATTTTCCGATTGATGTTATAGGAGGCATTTTGGTGGGAATAATTAGCATCATTATTGCCAATTATATAATAGCAAATGATAAGTGGCTGTTGTGGATATTGGGGTTTTTGACCTTAATGGCTTTGGTGTTTCCGGTATCAGAAGAAGTGATGATGTCTATAGGAAGCTTATTTGGATTGGTTAGTGGAGTTGCTTTCGAAAAAAAATACGTTGATATGAAAGTTCAGACCACATTTAAAAATCAGATTGCTAAAATAATTATAGGCATTGTTGGAACAGGGCTGATTTATGTAGCGATAGAAGCAACGACATTGGATATAAAGATTGTAGATATAATTAAATACATTTTGCTAATTTGGTATGTAACAGCTGGTGCTCCATATATTTTCAAAAAGTTAAAAATTGCCTAATTGGGAAGGAGAAGTGAAAATGATAGAAATAACAAAAAATTTATTTTGGGTTGGTGCAAAAGATCCTCAGCTGCGAGTGTTTGATATAATAATGGAAACAGAATTTGGAACAACATACAACTCGTATTTGCTAAAGAACAAATCTGACGATGGGAAAAATGCATTTGTATTATTTGAAACTGTGAAAGATAAGTTTTTTGATGAGTTTTTGGCAAGATTAAAAGAAGATGTAGAAAATCTGAGTGACATTAAATATTTGGTGGTAAATCACACAGAGCCAGACCATTCGGGATCGGTTATGCAATTATTGGCGTTATTACCAGATATAACCATTATTAGCTCTGCAATAGCGAAGAAGTATCTGGAAAATATCGCTAATAAGCCATTTAACCATATGGCTGCCAAAGAAGGTGTTGCAATAAAGTTGGGCTCGCATACGCTGGAGTTTAAGAACGTTCCTCAGCTACATTGGCCAGATACGATATACACTTATATAGTAGAGGAAAAAACGTTAGTTACGTGTGATTCATTTGGTGCGCACTATTCAAGCGATAAATGTTTCTACAGCCAGCTATCTGATAAGGAAATTGTAGATTTTGATAAGGCATATCAGTATTATTACAATATGATTATGGGACCATTTAAACCATTTGTATTAAAGGCTTTGGATAAGATAGCAGATTTAGAGATACAATTTGTGGCGCCGGGGCATGGACTAATTTTTGATGCGTCAAATTTTTGTAAATATAAAGAGTTGTATAGAAAATGGTCTGAAGAAACCGTGCAGAAAGATCTAGATGTTGTAATTGGTTATGTATCAGCATATGGATATACAAAAAAGATTGCAGAGAAAATAGAAGCGATTGTAACGGCAGCAGGCAAAAAAGTGGAGTCGATAGACCTTGCCACGTATGATATAGAAAAGTTTATGGCAAAGGTGAGCTCGTCTAGCGCGCTGTTACTTGGCTCTCCTACGATAGTGGCAGAAGCATTGCCTCAAATTTGGCAAGTATTATCGTCTTTGAATGCTATTTTAAATAAAGGCCTAACTGTTGGAGCATTTGGTTCGTATGGTTGGAGTGGTGAAGCCGTAAAAAATATTAGCGACCGATTCACTCAGCTAAAACTGAAGCAGCCTGTGGCTCCGCTATCGATTATTTTTAATCCCTCAGATACAGATATGGAGAAGATAGAAACTTTTGCAGGAGCAATTTTGGAAAGTTTATAGAAAAAATACTCCGAGGCTAAATGAATAGCTTGGGAGTATTTATTTTTTTCCTGTTTATTGATCGGAGTAAGAGTCATTTGATACTCTGCCAAATAAGGTCAGAGCATAAATCCCACATATTCCGATTATGGCGTAAATAACTCGGCTTACCCAACTTGCCCATCCACCAAAAATTAGTGAAATCAAATCAAATTGGAAAAAGCCTATTAAGCCCCAGTTAATCGCACCAATGACCACAAGGGTCAAAGCTATATAATCGAAAGTTCTAGTGTTCATAATAACTGCCACCTTTCTTTTATCTTGCGATAATAGTAGTATAAGCAGAAAAATAAAAAATAATCATATATTATGATGGAAGTTTGCACCAATTGGAGAGAAGCTATGCCGTATAACAGATACAGTAATTATTTAAAAAATAAATTTAATGAAAAAGTATATAAAGTAACAATAAACCAGCCGTTGACATGTCCCAATAGAGATGGAAACTGCGGCAGAGGAGGTTGTGCCTACTGCGGTGAAAAGGGAGTTGCATTTGAGACACCAGATGCGACGGTTGATATAAAAACTCAGCTAAACGAGAACATTTCAGTGATAGGTAAAAAATATAACGCAAACAAATTCATAGCGTACTTTCAAAACTATAGTAATACGTATATGTCGCTTGCAGATTTTCGAAATATGTTAGAGCAAGTGGAGCATCCAGATGTGGTTGGAGTGAGTATTTCTACCAGACCAGATTGTATTAATGAGCAATATTTGGAAGTATTGGATGAATTTGGCAAAAAGACTGGCTATGATATATGTGTGGAGCTGGGACTGCAAACAGTCAATTATCATACGTTAGCCAAAATAAATCGGGGGCATTCTCTTGCTGAATTTATAGACGCAGTATTGCGGATCCAAAAATATGGATTTGAAACAGTAGTGCATCTGATTTTAAATTTGCCCTGGGATTCTATAGCAGATGTGATAGAGAGTGCCAAAGTAGTGAGCGCCTTAAATCTGACGCATGTAAAACTGCACGCACTATATTTAGTTAGGGACACAATGATGGGGGATCAATTTTTGAATGGTGAATTTGAGTTGATTTCTGTAGAGGAATATAAAGAGCGAGTGATCACCTTTCTTAGATATCTAAAAGAAGATATTGTGGTACAAAGAATTATTGGACGTGTGCCAGAAGATTATGCGTTGTTTGCAAACTGGGGAACAAGCTGGTGGAAGATTCACGATGAAATTATAGTACAAATGACGGCTAATAATTTTAAGCAGGGTGATTTATGCGATTATTTAAATGGCAAAGCTCTAAAAAATAAAGTGTTTGAAGGAGTAAAAAATGAAGACGGAAGATAAGTTGCCGCAAAAATTTAAAGAGAATATGCAGAAGCTGTTGGGTTCAGAATATAGTGCCTATATAGAATCATTTGATAAGCCTATATATAAGGGAATACGCATAAACACTAGCAAAGTGACAAACTGGGAAGCAATTAGTCCGTTTGCGGAAATGGAAGCGGTGCCATGGTGCGCAGAGGGCAGGTATTATGCAGATGAGCGACCGGCAAAGCATCCATATTATGCAGCGGGGTTGTATTATATTCAAGAACCTAGTGCGATGGCAGTGGCAGCGTTGTTACCGATAGAAAAAGATGATCGTGTGTTGGATTTGTGTGCGGCACCAGGAGGAAAGAGTACGCAAGTTGTCGCAAAGCTGGGGCCGAAAGGAGTTTTGGTAGCGAACGATATAAGCTTTTCTAGGGCAAGAACCTTAGAGAAAAATTTGGAGGGCTTTGGTGCTAAAAACACGATGATTGTAAGTGAAGATCCAAAGAAATTAGCAAAATTATGGGCAAATTATTTTGATAAAATAATTATTGATGCGCCATGTTCTGGTGAAGGGATGTTTAGAAAAGATGAAAAAGCTATTAAAAGTTGGGAAAATTTTGAGATAGATCATTTTTGTCAAATACAAACAGAAATTTTGGAAAGTGCAGCAAAGATGTTAAAGACGGGAGGGATGATGGTGTATTCGACGTGCACCTTTGCAACAGCAGAAAATGAAAGTTGCATTGAACAATTTTTAGAAACACACGCTGATTTTGAAAGTGTAGCGGTGGAGATCAAAAATGGATTATCTGATGGTTTTGGCAACATAGGTGCGGTGAGATTGTGGCCGCATAAAATAAAGGGTGAAGGACATTTTGTATGTTTACTTATCAAAAAATTGGGTAATAATGTATTTGATAAATATATCAAGCTTTCGAAGCGAATTAAAGATTATCCAGAGGCAAATTTATTTTTTAAAGAAAACACATCGATAGATTTAGATGAATATGTGGTGAAAAATAATAATAGCCTATATTTGGTTTCTGCAAATATGCCGGCAAACGAAAAGATCAGAACATTGCGCAGCGGGTTGTATTTGGGAGACATAAAATCTGGGAAGTTTATTCCGTCGCATGCATTGGCTATAGCATACGATAAAAGTGTATTTAAAAATACCATAAATTACCAATCTGCTGATATAGAAGTTACAAAATATTTAAAGGGTGAAACATTATTTGCAGATGTACGTAATGGATATTATGTGATATGCGTGGATAACTTTCCTATAGGCTGGGCAAAAGCGGTAAATGGAATATTGAAAAATAAATATCCTGCAAGTAGGGCTGTGTTATAAAAATAATCGAAAAGAGGCACTAATATGAATTATGAAGCAGTAATTTTTGATTTAGATGGTACGTTGATTGATTCCATGTGGGTATGGGAACAAATTGATATAGAGTTTTTACAAAAAAAGGGATATGTTATTGATGAGGCAGCGATAAATCAGATAGAGGGAGCAGGCTTTACAGAAACTGCGGAGTTTTTTAAGAAACACTTTAATTTGGCCATGAGTGTAGAAGAAATTAAGGAAACCTGGCGAGAGATGGCAATCAAAATGTATGTGGAGCGCGTAGACCTAAAAAATGGTGCCAAAGAGTTTTTGGAGTTTTTGAAAGCACATAATGTGAAAATGGCAATAGCAACAAGCAACGGACGTGAGATCGTGGAGGCAATATTAGAAAAACATGATATAGCAAAGTTTTTTGAGACTGTGGTAACCTCCTGCGATGTGGAAAAAGGTAAGCCGCATCCATTTGTATATCTGAAAACTGCAGAAATTTTGGAAGTGGCCCCTAGCAGATGTTTGGTATTTGAAGACGTGCCAAACGGAATTATAGCAGGAAAGAATGCAGGAATGACGGTTTTTGGAATAGAAGATGCGCAGAGAGAAGATGCAAAAAGACGAGCCAAAGATCTGTGTGATCGATGGGTTATGGACTATAATGAAGTAATAGATATTTTGAAGGAGTAGACTATGTTTTTAGCGGTAGATACAAAAGATTTGGAAGAAAGAAATATAAAAGAAGTGGACTTTGTTATAGTAACAGGAGATGCCTATGTAGATAGCCCATCATTTGGGACAGCAATCATTGGACACACATTGGAAAGATTTGGATATTCGGTGGCGGTGATATCGCAGCCAGAATGGAAGGACTGTGAAGATTTTAGGAGATTTGGAAAACCGCGACTGGGATTTTTAATTAATTCAGGAAATATGGATTCTATGGTAAATCATTATACGGTCAATAAGAAGCGCAGAAAAAAAGATGCCTATACGGCGGGGGGAGCAACAGATAAGCGCCCTGATCGAGCAGTAATAGTGTATTCAAATTTGGCCAGATCAGCATATAAAGATGTACCGATCATAATAGGAGGCATTGAAGCAAGCTTGAGAAGATTTTCGCATTACGATTATTGGGAAGACAAAGTGAGAAAATCGATATTGATAGACTCGGGAGCTGACTTGTTACTGTATGGAATGGGTGAGAGGTCGATAATAGAATTGGCACAGGCATTGGAAAGTGGAATTGCAATAACAGATCTAACATATATAAAAGGGAGCGTTTTTAAGACGAGGTTCCCCGAAATGGTATATGAGGCAGAGCGGTTGCCATCGTTTTCAGAAGTGGTAGCAGATAAAGTTAAATTTGCAAAGAGCTTTGTGATTCAAGAAGAAAATGCTGATCCGTATCGTGGAAAACCGCTTATGGAAGAGTATGAAAAAGGTTGGTATGTAGTACAAAATCCGCCGACAGAACCGCTAAATACTCTAGAGCTCGATGATGTATATGAGATGCAATTTGAAAATAAACCGCATCCTATGTATAAAGAAGAGATAGCGGCGGCGATAGAAACGCAATTTAGTATAACAAGCAATAGAGGGTGTTTTGGCAGCTGCAGCTTTTGCGCATTAACATTTCATCAGGGTAGAATAGTGAGCGGCCGTAGTACAGAATCGATGGTTAGAGAAGCAACAAAAATGACGCAGCATCCAGATTTTAAGGGATATATTCATGATGTTGGAGGGCCTAGTGCAAATTTTATGGCCCAGCAATGTAAAAACATAAGCAAAAGAGGGACATGCAAGGACAGGAAGTGTTTGTATCCTGAGCCGTGTAAAGTTCTTGATGTAGATCATGAAAAGTATATGAATACGCTTAGAAAATTGAGAAATTTGGATGGGGTTAAGAAAGTATTTATACGCTCGGGAATACGATATGACTATTTGCTACAAGATAAAAATAGTAAAAAAATAATTAAAGAGATAGCAGATAACCATGTAAGTGGGCAACTGAGAGTGGCGCCAGAGCATATTGCCGAGAATACGCTTAGATATATGAGAAAGCCTAAAAAAAATATTTATGAACGGTTTGTTGCTGAATTTAACAATGCTTCGAAAGATAGTAATAAAAAGCAATATGTAGTTCCGTACTTTATGAGTTCGCATCCAGGAACAACGTTAGCGGATGCAATTGAGTTAGCAATATATTTTAAAAAAAATGGTCAAAACCCAGAACAAGTTCAAGATTTTTACCCAACTCCTTCGACACTCGCAACCTGTATGTTTTATACTGGACTAAACCCCTACACATTAGAAACTGTATATGTACCAAAATCTAGCAAAGACAAGGCGATGCAGCGTGCGCTACTGCAGTTTAATAAAAGAGAAAATAAGGCTTTGGTTTATGAAGCGCTAAAATTAGCAAAAAAAGAAAAGATAGCTGGATATTTATTAAAAAATTAGTGTGTAGTATGTATAAATTTTTCTTAATATGGCAATTAATTATATATTAACGCTATTAAAGGGGAAGTTTTTTAATTGTCAGAAGTCTCCTACGTATCAATATAGGAGGGAGTAATTCACTATGATACCACATGAAAGGTTAGTAGAAGATGGTGCATGCGAACTTAGTGACATAGATCTGATGACAATATTATTGCATAATGGAATCGCCGATCAAAGTGTTAGGGATTTGGCAAAGTTATTACTAACCGATAAACATGGTGAAATTCAGTTAAAAACTCTTAAAGATTTAAAATATGATACGCTTAAGTCTATAAAGGGAATTGGGAAAATGAAGGCAATTCAATTGGTGGCTATTGTGGAAATAGCAAAGAGACTTCATGTGCCAAAGCCAATGCAATTGATAGATTTAAAAAATCCTGAAGATGTTGCAGGTCTTTTTGTAGAAGAATTCGAAAATAAGTTTCAAGAGATGTTTTATGCATTGTATTTAGATAGTAAATTGGGATTGATTAAAAAGCATTGCATTTCGATAGGAACATTAAATATGACAATTGTGCATGCTAGAGATGTGTTTAGGCCTGCAATCGAAGTTTGTGCAAATTCCTTAATAGTGGTTCATAATCACCCGAGTGGAGATCCTGAGCCAAGCAAACAAGATATTACAATAACTAGAGATTTGCAATTTGTGGGTGAAGTGATAAAAATCCCCCTTCTTGACCATGTAATAGTAGGAGATGGAGACTTTAGGAGTTTGAGACAGATGGGGATACTCGAAAATCAGAAAAATATTTTATAAAACAATGGAGGAAATTATGTTTGGTAAAGACATGGGAATAGATTTGGGAACGGCTAACACTCTAGTTTTTGTGAAGGGGCGTGGCATAGTTGTAAACGAGCCATCTGTTGTGGCTATTAAAGAAAGAACGAATCAAATTTTGGCAGTTGGAGATGAAGCAAAACAGATGATAGGGCGTGTGCCTGGAAATATTGTAGCGATTAGACCGCTTAGAGATGGAGTAATTGCAGATTTTAATACTACAGAGGCAATGATTAGATACTTTATAGGCAAAGCACAAAAGCAATCATTTTTTTCGATAAAGCCGCGAGTTATTGTGTGTGTGCCATCTGGCGTTACCACCGTGGAGCGTCGAGCGGTAGAGGAGGCAACGATTAAGGCCGGGGCAAAGCAGGCTCTTATAATGGAAGAGCCAATGGCGGCAGCGATAGGGTCAAATCTTCATGTAGAAGAGCCAAATGGAAATATGGTTGTGGATATAGGTGGTGGAACTACAGATGTGGCGGTTATATCTTTGGGAGGGATTGTTTCTAGCAAATCGCTAAGGATAGCAGGAGACGAGTTTGATGAATACATTGTTTCTTATATAAAGAAAGAATATAATTTAATGATAGGTGAAAGAACTTCGGAGCAAATAAAGATGACTATTGGCGCAGCATTAGAGTCGGAAATAGATGCAAAAACTATGGAAATTAGAGGACGAGATTTGGTAACAGGCTTGCCAAAAATTTTGTCTATATCTTCGGGAGAAATAACGAATGCAATCAAAGAGCCAGTTACAGCAATTGTAGAAGCGATAAAAGCTACATTAGAAAAAACTCCACCAGAACTTGCGGCAGATATTATGGAAAGCGGAATCGTTTTAACAGGAGGCGGAGCATTGCTTAGTGGACTTGATGTATTAATAAGCCTAGAAACAGGGATGCCTGTTAGAGTGGCCGACGAGCCTTTGGACTGTGTGGCGAGAGGAACAGGGCTTGCTTTAGAAAATATTGAAAAATGGTCGGGTTTGTTTGAAGATGATAAGTAAGAAATAGGGGATTGAAATATGAAATTGCCATCAAAATTGAATAAAAAACTTGCTATTATTATAGCCAGTGCCTGTATAATGATGTCAGTTATTATCAGAGTGGGCAATTACTATAATATTCCAATATTAGGGACTATTGATGATCTGATAACTTATCCTGTAGAAAAGAGTATAAACGTTGTGCAAAATAAATTACATTTCATCTTGAGTTACTTTGAAAATATAAATAAAAAAGATCATTATATCAAAAATTTAGAGTATGAAAATGAAAAGCTTTTGTATGAAAACGTTAAAGCAGGAGTGCTGGAAAAAGAAAATACGCTTTTAAAAGGGCTATTAAATATACAAGATAGGTATGAAGATTATCCTGGATCGGGAGCTAATGTAATAGGTAAGGATCCAGGTAATTGGTATAAATCATTTACCATTGATAAAGGAAATATAGCAGGGATATATAAACATGATATTGTGTTGGCTAATGGAGGATTAGTGGGTGTGATAAATGATAGCGGTCCATTGTCATCGACAGTGCTTTCGATTATTGATGATAGAAGTTCTATAAGTGTGGAGATCATTAGAACAAAGGATACAGGAATTTTAAACGGACAAATTGAATTGTCAAATAAAGGGCTTGCAGCTTTGGAGGTAGATATAAATGCAGACATCGTGGTGGGTGATCAGATAATAACGTCACATATTAGCGATAAATTTCCACCGGGAATTTTAGTGGGAGAAATTGTAAATGTTATAGAAACAAATAATGGATTGGTCAGGAATGCGATAGTTAAGCCGACTGTAGATTTTGAGTTGCTTAGGTATGTGTTTTTAATAAAAAAAAATGAGGAATTTGAGTGAAATTGCGATGGTTTATTACAGTAAGTATATTAGTGCTAGCTTTTACATTACAAAATACTCTTGGTGATTTTGTGAGAATTGCAGGTGTATCGCCAAATTTTTTGACTATGATAGTGGTTGC
Source organism: Candidatus Epulonipiscium viviparus (assembly GCF_030708075.1). Classification (GTDB taxonomy): domain Bacteria; phylum Bacillota; class Clostridia; order Lachnospirales; family Cellulosilyticaceae; genus Epulonipiscioides; species Epulonipiscioides viviparus. The sequence goes on from NZ_CP117982.1 coordinate 2,574,931, forward strand.
GTTTTCTTTACTGCGTGGAAAGAATGAAGGAACTATAATAGGTTTTTTTGGTGGAGTGATATATGATATATCGTATAGCTATATATTTGGAATTTATAGTGTGAGTTATATGATAATTGGACATATGTGTGGAAAGTTACATCATTTTTGTTACAGAGAAAATAAAATCTTGCCAATTATGTGTACCGGCTTGTCGAGTTTATTTCTTAGTAGTGTGAATATTTTGAGATTTATTTTAATAGGGAATATCAATTTTTCATATTTTTATTTTTATATGATGTTACCAGAACTTTTATACACTACCGTACTTACTTTAATAATATATAGATCTATATATTTTATAAATGATAAATTGGAAAACCAAGAAAAAAAGTCACGCAATTTGTTTTAAATATTGTATAAGGAGGAGGGATATGAAAAAATTAATTAAGTTACTTAGTGATCGATTGATCATAATGATGACAGGAATAATAGTTTTATTTTTGGCAATATTATTGCGATTTTATAAATTGCAAATAATAGATTCCGATAGATATGTAAATAAGGTTCAGGCTAGTGTTGAAAGAACTGTAGAGGTGGAGGCAACAAGAGGTTTAATATATGATCGATATGGTAAGGTGCTTGCAAGTAATGAGCCGATTCATGTGATTAAGATCGATTTGCAGGTGCGTCAAACTCAAGCTGAGCTGAATGATGTAATATTGGAGCTGTTAAAGTTATTGAGAAAAAATGGCGATACATTTATTGACAATATGCCAATTTCTAAAGAAGCGCCTTTTAACTATACTTCAAGTTTTTGGGCAATAAATAGATTTATGTATTCTATTCCGTATAATGGCGAAGCACAGCGACAGGAATTATTGAAAAAATCAGCGACAGAAATTATCGAATATTTGAAAGATGAGTATAACATTTCGGACGAAATAAGTGACGCAGATGCGAGGGATATTATAGCGATAAGGACCACGATGTATCCCTATTCTTATAGGCAATATAATTCGCCCATAGTTGCAACGAATGTTTCGGAGCTCAGTGCAGCGTATATAACAGAGAACTATACTCAGTATCCAGGCGTTATTACAGAATTTAATGCAAAACGAGTCTATGAATATGGTGAAATTATTGGAAACATAATAGGATATACAAGAACTATGACAGATAGCTTGTATAAGGAGCTAAAAGACAAAGGCTATAATGAAGATGATGTTGTAGGTCATGAAGGAATCGAAAAATCTATGGAAGAGGTATTGCGTGGAACAAATGGAACTTCACTTATAGAAGTAGATACGCTGGGACGAAAGGTAAATACTATTTCGGAGAGCACAGCTATTAAGGGAAACGATATTTTTTTGACAATCGATATAGATTTACAACAGCAGGTTTTTGATAGCATAGAAAAAAGATTGAGTGAAGCTTTGATTGTGCGTTTGGAAGGTGCCAAAAAAGGTGTTAAAGATATTTCGTCTAGAGAGATGCTTATTTCTATGATTGAAAGCAGTCAATTGCTAGTTAATAAGATGGAGATAGCGCCTAAAGATAGTATGAGCAGAAAGATATATGAGACGTTACTGAATGAGTATATTAATTTAAATAGTTTGGTGCAAGAGGAGATGACACTACAAGACTTATTATTGCAATGGGTAACTGATGGAAATTCTCCAATAACAGATAAGCAAATTATTTTGGCGATGCATGAGCAAGGGTCGCTTTGTCTAACAAAAAAGACGATTGATGATATATGGCAAAATCCAAGAGGCGACGGGAAAGATATTTTAATTGAACAGTTAAAAAACGGATATCTAAAGCCATCTCAAATGGCAATAGATCCCTTTAGTGCAGCGGCTGCGGTAGTGGATGTAAATACTGGCGAAGTGCTTGCGATGGTTGGGTATCCCTCTGTAGATAGTAGCGAGTTGACAAACGACTTTAATAACTATTATAATACATTACTTGATGACAGAAGTATGTTATGGAACAGATCTATTATGACGGTTAAGGCTCCGGGCTCGATATTTAAAATGGTAACGGCGGCAGCTGGTTTAGAAGAAGAAGTAATAACACCGCATGATCATATAAATTGTACAGGATTATACACAAAGTCGGGCGACCCAGCTCCAGCATGTTGGATATATCCCATTACTGGTGGAGGACATGGGGAAGTAGATTTGCAAAAGGCACTTGAGGTGTCGTGTAACTATTACTTTTTTGAAGTGGCGCATAGATTGGGTATCAAATATAAAGAAACTTATGGAGGAATAGACTCGTTAACACAATATGCAGAAATGTTTGGATTATCAAAACCCACAGGCATCGAGCTTCCAGAAAAAGCTCCCAATATTTCAACACCAGAGACAGTTGTTAGTCAAAGTATAAGCAATGTTTTGCAAGGTCTAAAAAATATGAGTGAAGAAAGCTTAAACAGAAAAGTTGAAGATGTTGCTAGTATGCTGAAAAAAGATTTGTTTACTGATGATTTTTATCACTTGGATGATATAGAAAATGAGGCATTATATTTAGCGAGGTATCAAACGGATAGAAATATGGAACCAATAGTGATTTCAACTATGGGAGAGCAGATAAATGAAATTGTGGAAACAGCTTTTTATAGCATTCAAGGATATTTGCAATTAAATATTGATAATATGTTAAATGTTATAATAGAGGATACAATGAACAACGTAGAATCTATGACATTAAAAACAAAAGCTAAAAAAGCGCTGAAAAACCAATTGCTTACAATGATTGGGGATATTACATTAAATGCGATTGACACGAATACGATGGACATAGAAATAAATAGCATAATAGAAGTGTATCAAGATGCTTATGCGGAGTTATATGAAGATGAGCTTGATAAAAATAAAAATCCTGAATTGATTAATTTTTTATACAATGAATTAGTAAATATTGAATCTCTCGGTAATAAATATAAAGAAATTGTTAAAGAACAAATAGGGTATGGGTTAGTAGATAATTTGGGAGATTATTTACTGCAGAACACAAATATTCAATGGGATGAAGGCGTAACTATAAGAACGGCAATTGGACAAGGATATAATGCATTTTCACCTATACAAATGGCCAGATATGTCGCTGCAGTAGCTAATGGAGAAAATGTATATGATTTAAAAATAGTAGGTGGGGTATTTGATAATAAGCAAACACAAAAATATTTGACAACAGCTAACAAAATTAGTGGTACTTTAGATATTAAAGATGAACATATACAAGAAATTCAAAAAGGTATGCTAAGAGTGACACAAGGATCTAGTGGAACTAGTAGAATGTTGTTTAATGGGTTTCCGATTGATGTTGCAGGAAAAACAGGAACAGCAGAAGAAGCGAATCATACACATAGTTGGTTTGCAGGTTTTGCACCAGCAGATAACCCTCAGATAGTTGTTGTTACATCTGTTTATAACGAGGATAATCTAGGAAGCTTTGGTAGTCAGATTGCAAAAGATGTGTTTGCATCTTATTTTAAAGTAGATGAGAGTGAGAATTTAGATACATTAGGGGATGAGTTTTTGTATTAAGAAAAGGTGATATAAATGAGTACAGATAATTGTGTTATTTTTAAGGGACGATCAGACAGTATTTCAGTTATTTTAGATAGAGCGATAGATTTTGAAAATATTATTACGGCATTTGCCAAAAAATTATCAAATAATATGAGTTCTTTGGAAAACTCAAAAATTATTATGAATATTGAAGGTAGAAAATTGGATAAAACTCAGAAAGAAATTTTGTTAGAAATGTTGCTTAGCAAAAACATTACACAAGTTTCATTTAAGGATAATGATACTAATAAAAATAATTTACCTACACAAATAGTGAAAAAAGTTATAAACAATAACAAAGAAATTAAATATTCACATACTGGCTACTGGTCAGGGATTTTGCGCTCTGGGCAAGAGATTATTTTTGAAGGAAATGCTATTGTAATAGGGGATGTAAATCCGGGAGCGATAATACGAGCTCGTGAAAATATAATTGTACTTGGAAATTTGAATGGCAGAGCTTTTGCGGGAGAAAATCTTTTGCGTGAAAAGTCTTATATAATAGCTTATGGAATGAATCCTGAGCAAATTGGTATAGGTGAGTATATAGCAAATGCTCCGCAAGATGGAAGAAAATTTGTGGGATTAAATGTGCCAGAAATGGCATATTTGGATAATGGTAATATTCATATTGAGAAGATAGATGCGAAGCTTATGCAATTTATATAAAAATAAAAAATAGGAGTTAACCAATGAGTCAAGTAATAGTAGTTACATCAGGAAAAGGCGGAGTAGGAAAAACTACTAGCACCGCAAATATAGGAACCGCACTTAGCATGTTAGGTAAGAAAGTAGTTTTGGTAGACGGTGATACAGGGCTTAGAAATTTGGACGTTGTAATGGGTCTTGAAAATAGGATAGTATACAATGTTGTAGATGTTATTGAAGGAAAATGTAGACTGAGACAAGCTTTGATTCCCGACAAAAGGTTTAAAGATTTATATTTGTTACCAACTGCTCAAACAAGAGAAAAAGATGCCATAAAACCAGAGCAAATGAAAAAGTTGTGTGATGAGCTAAGAGAAGATTTTGAGATTATTATAGTGGACTGCCCGGCTGGGATTGAACAGGGCTTTAAAAATGCAATAGCGGCGGCAGATAAAGCGGTGGTAATTACAACTCCAGAGGTATCTGCAATACGTGATGCAGATAGAATTATAGGGTTGTTGGGTGCTAGTGGTATAAAAGATATAAGTTTGGTTATTAATAGACTGCGTAAAAAAATGGTAGATAAAGGGGACATGATGGATGTAGATGCAGTAACAGAGATATTGGCAATTGATTTAATTGGTGTTGTTCCTGATGATGAAAGTATTGTGATTACAACGAATAAGGGGGAGCCTGCTGTTGGAAAAAACAACTCACAAGCTGGGTTGGCTTTTACTAATATAGCGAGAAGATTGGCTGGAGAAAATGTGCCTTTTCTAGATTTATCGAAAGAAATTTCATTTAAAGCAAAAATTAGAAAAATATTTTTTGGCTAAAGATACTTATAGAATGGAGTGAAAAAGGTGGATTTTAGTCAGTTGTTTAAAAGAAAAGCATCAGCAGGAGCCGTCGCCAAAGACAGATTAAAATTATTATTGATTCACGATAGAATGAATTGCTCGTCTGCAGTAATGGAAATGATGAAAGCAGATATTGTGGCAGTTATATCAAAATATATGGAAATCGATGCCGATGAACTCAATATTCAATTATTAACTATTAGTGGAGATGAATATTCAGAAAATATTTCTATGTTATCCGCCAATATTCCTGTACAAAGACTAAAGATTTAAAGGGGAAAAGGTATTGTTTAATAAGAAAATTGCACTTAAAAATCTAGATGTTGTTCTTATTGTATTAATGTGTGCGCTAATTGCTATTGGAATTTTGGCAATCAGTAGTGCCACATCGTTCTCTGGAGATTTGACACCTCTCGTTAAGCAAATTATATTTTTCGTAATTGGATTGATATTAATGACGATAGTAACGTTAATAGACTATAGAAAAGTGGGAGAGCATTATGTTATAATATACGTTGTAATGAATGTGATTTTACTAGCTGTATTAATATTTGGAGTTGCGAACAAAGGTGCGAGAAGATGGATAAATTTAGGATTTATTGAGATACAACCTTCTGAATTTGCAAAAATAATTATAATTTTTTGTACTGCCAAACTTATTTCACTAAAAAATGAAAAGATAAATTCTGTAATCACGATAGGAAAAATACTTTTATTTCAATTTGTTCCTTTTATTTTAATAAATAGACAGCCAAATTTGTCAACTAGTATTGTCATATTGACTTTATTAGTGGTACAATTGTTTGTCAGCAATCTGAAGCTTAAATATATTTTTTCAACAGCATTGATTGGATTGGTCATTATTTGTATCGGTGTTGGATATATAATAAAAAATCCTAATCAACAAATTATAGATAACTATCAGCGTGATAGAATTGTGGCTGCGTTTTCGGGAGGAGATTCACAAAGCGAATCTTATCAAACCAGTCGATCTATTGATGCTATAGGTTCTGGTGGGTTATACGGAAAGGGGATCTATAAAGGAGCAATAAGTCAGCTAAATTATTTACCAGAATCGCATAATGATTTTATAGTAGCAAATATTGCAGAAGAATTTGGGTTTTATGGTATTATTGCACTGCTTGCTATTATATTGTTATTCATATTTAGAGGATTATATTTAGCTCGAAATTTGATTGATGATTTTGGCAAGTTCATTATTGTAGGATATATGGGCATGATTGCGGCCCAATCCTTTATAAATTTTGGTGTCGTAACAGGATTGCTACCAAACACAGGGTTGACTCTTCCTTTTGTAAGTTATGGAGGTAGTTCGTTATGGGCTAATATGATAGGTATGGGACTTGTTTTAAGCGTTATATTAAATAAAGAAGAGATGATATTTTAGGAAGGGGAAAGACTTATGAATATTGGATTGGTAGCGCATGATGCAAAAAAGAAATTGATGGAGAACTTTACTATTGCGTACAGACACATTTTAGCAAAGCATGACTTGTACGCAACGGCAACAACGGGAAGATTGATAGAAGAAGCAACAAACTTGACGATTTATAAATATTTGGCAGGACATTTGGGAGGTGTTCAACAAATTGGAGCTCAAATTTCTCACAACCAAGTTGATATGGTTATATTTTTGAGAGATCCGTTGGGGCAAAAACCACATGAGCCAGACAGCTCCACTCTAGAAAGACTTTGTGACATCCATAATATTCCAATTGCAACAAACTTGGCAACAGCGGAGTTGTTGGTTAAGGCGTTAGATCGTGGAGATTTAAGTTGGAGAGAAGTAATACGATAGATTTGTGGGCGCGGGAGGGTCTCCCGTGTCCATTTTATAATTTTAGGAGAATAATATGGAAATTTTGAAAAAGGTTGATAAGCCTGCTAGGTATATAGGCGGCGAATTAAATAGTTATGATAAAGATTTGGATAAAATAGATATACATTTTGCGTTTGCGTTTCCGGATGTATATGAAGTTGCGATGAGTCATTTGGGAATGCACATTTTGTATCAGTTTTTGAATAGACGAGAAGATACGTTTTGCGAGAGAGTGTTTGCTCCGTGGGTTGATATGGAAGAGCAGATGAGAAAAAATCAGGTGGAGTTGTTTGGGTTAGAATCAAAAACGCCGCTTTCGAAATTTGACTTTGTGGGATTTACACTGCAATATGAAATGAGTTACACAAATATTTTGAATATGTTAGAACTTGCTAATATTCCTGTATTTGCAGAGCAAAGAACCGATGCGCATCCGCTAGTTATTGCTGGTGGGCCGTGTGCGTATAATCCCGAACCGTTGGCGCCGTTTGTAGATTTCTTCTACTTGGGTGAGGGTGAGGTTTTATATGACGAAATATTAGATATGTATAAACAATATAAAAAAGAAGGCAAAAGCAAAGATCAATTTTTGGAAGCCATGCTACAAATTGATGGGATATATGTTCCGAAGTTTTATGAAGTTGAATATAACGAAGACGGTACTATCAAAAAACGTGTTGCGACTAATGTAGCTGCACGCAACGTAATTAGCAAAGTCGTGGTAAATGATATGGATGCGCTATATTATCCCGATACGCAGGTGATTCCATGGATTCAGGCAGTTTTTGATAGAGTAACATTGGAGATGTTTAGGGGGTGCTTAAGAGGCTGCAGGTTTTGCCAGGCAGGAATGATTTATAGGCCGGTGAGAGAAAAATCGAAGGAAACATTGCTTAAGTATGCCAAAAATTTGATAGCCAGTACTGGATATGAGGAAATTTCGCTGGCATCATTGAGTACTAGTGATTATAAAGATTTGGAAGAATTTGTAGACGAATTGCTAGGGATTTGCTCAGAAAATATGGTTAATATTTCATTGCCATCGCTCAGAGTAGACAAATTTTCGCTAGAGCTGATGCAAAAGATTCAGGAGGTTCGCAAAAGCTCGTTGACATTTGCACCCGAGGCTGGAACGCAGCGACTTCGCGATGTTATCAACAAAAATATTGTGGAATCGGAAGTTTTGGATGGATGCAGACTTGCATTTAGCGGTGGGTTTAGCAGAGTTAAGCTATATTTTATGTTAGGATTGCCAACAGAAACGCTAGATGATGTTTTTGGTATTGCTAATTTATCAGAAGAAGTTGCGCGCACATATTATAGCTTGGATAAGGCAGATAGAGCCGGGTCGCTAAGCTTGGTTGTAAGCACTTCTTGTTTTGTACCAAAAGCTTTTACACCATTTCAGTGGGAGGCTCAAGATACTGCAGAAGAGTTTATGAAGAAACATATGCTGTTAAAGAATGCGATAAAACGTAAATCGATTAAGTATAATCATCATGATGCGAAGACGAGTATACTGGAGGCGGTGATCGCTAGAGGAGATAGGCGTGTGGCAAACTTAATTTATGAAGCGCATAGGTTGGGCTGCAAATTTGATGGATGGAGCGAACATTTTAAAGAAGAGTTATGGCTGGAGGCTGCTAGAATTAGTGGGGTAGATTTCTCGTTTTATGCGCATAGAAAAAGAGACTATGCCGAAAACTTGCCGTGGGATTTCATTGATATTGGCGTGCGCAAGGAATTTTTAATTGCAGAAAGTAAGAAAGCTTATGAAGGAATTACGACGCCTCAATGTAGAGAAATGTGTTCGGGCTGTGGTGCCAACAAATTTAGTGGAGGTGTATGCTATGAGAATTAGAGCAAAATTTACCAAAATTGGAAATGTAAAATTTGTAGGACATCTGGATACTGTAAGGCTGTTTCAGCGTGCCATAAAGGTTGCCGGTATTCCAATAGCATACTCAGAAGGGTTCAATCCACATTCTAAAGTATACTTTGCTTTACCATTGCCAGTGGGGATGGAGAGCGTTGGAGAATATATAGAAATCAAGACTAAGACGGACGTTGCTCCAGCAGATCTGAAAGACAGTCTAAATGCAGTATTGCCAAAGGGCATCGAATTGCTAGACTGCGACGAGGCAGAAGAGGGAGCACCAACGCTGATGAGCCAGGTTGATGCCGCAATATATGAGATTATTATAAAAAATTTAGATAACGCAGATAAAATTGTAAATGTATTAGAGCAACCTAGCATTGTTATTGCAAAGCGAAATAAGAAAAAAAAATGGGTGGAGCAAGAGATCAAGCCGCTCATTTTAGATTATGCTATTACAGAAGATGAAGAGGGCATTATTTTAACTGCAAAGATAAAGGCAGGAAGTCGATCAAATTTAAATCCGGAGCTAATGCTTAAGGCTATCTTTGGTAGCGAATTTGAAAATATAACTTATGACATAAAAAGGCAAAAGCTGTTTTTAGTGTAGAAAAATAAATTATTGAAATAGCAGTGAAATGCGTAAAATGCTGCTATTCCAATAACAATTGCTGCCTATGAAAATCTTTTGATCATATAGTTGTCTGTAAACAAGCCCTTATATACTGCAAATGTGTCGTTATATATACCCTCGCCGTGCATCATCCCATCTCGAAATTCGCCTACATATATATGCCCGTTTGCAAAAGTTTTTTCGCCCTTGCCTGTCATTTTGCCATTTCGAAATTCTCCTTTATATATATCACCATTGTCGTAGTAGAAAACACCTTCACCTTCGGGTTTACTTTTTTGTAAAGGTCCCTCATATTTGCCATCGGGATATAGATAAACCCCATGGTATGAAGCAACCATATAGTCGTTTTCGAATAGCCCCTCGTATCGGTGGTGCTGCGCATCTTCGTAGCAACCCTCGCCTTCCATTAGCCCATTTCGAAATTCTCCCATATATCTGTGCCCATTTGGAAAACATTTCATTCCCTTGCCTGTAACAGCACCATAAGAAAAGTCGCCGCGATATATCGACCCATCCACTAGTGTGAGAGATCCCTTGCCATGTGGGAGACAATTTTTAATAATGTCACCTTCGTATATGTCGCCATTGCTAAATATGATTTTACCTTTTCCTTGAGCGATGCTGTTCTCAAAATCTCCAATATAAGTATCGCCGTTTGCATATGTAGCCGTCGCAACTCCTTCTAGTTCGTTAGCCAAAAAATTGCCCTCAAAAGTTGTTCCGTCCACAAGTTTTAATATGCCTTTTCCGTCTCTAAGATCATCTAAAAAATTGCCAGTATAGACACTGCCGTCGTCCCAAGTTTGAACACCATGACCCTGCATTTTATCATTGCGAAATTCGCCTACGTAGATAGAATCGGGAAGAAAAGCGGTTCCGGAGCCAGATCGAAAACCCTCATGAAAGTTGCCGTCATAAATGAGCACTCCCTCTTCGTTATATAGCTTGCCTGCGCCCTCAAAAAAGTGATTTAGCGTTGTGCCTTCATACATCTTAGTGCCGTCTGAATAGTAAATAATCTCTTTATGCTTTGTTTCTCTATCTTTGGTAAATAGCGTAGTTAGTTTTTTAAACATAATGTCTCCTTTGTATATCATTAAAAATCATTGTTGATAATAGTATGACCGAAAATAGTACTGCTTATTAATCAAAAATAAGTTAATTCGGCTTGAATATATGGCATTTTTATGTAATAATTAAAAAAAATTTAGAAGGAATATAATTATGCCAAAAAAGAATGATATAGCAGTGGGAGTAATCTCAAAAATAAATGTTAAAAACAAGGGAGTAATCTATCTCGATGATGCAGCAAAGGCGTATGTGCCAGATGCATATGAGGGGCAGGAAGTGGAAGTGCGATTGCTGAAAAAGCGCAAGGGCAATTGGGAAGCAAGGCTAGAGAGAGTCATAAAAAATCCGTCATATTATATCGCGGCGAAATGTAAGTTCTTTGGAGCTTGCGGAGGGTGTGCGCTACAAAATTTGCCATACGAAAAGCAGCTCGAGCGAAAGTTACGATGGGTAAATCAGATTTTGAATTTTGAAGTTGCAGAAATCTTGGGCTCCCCTAAGTGGTTTCAGTATAGAAACAAAATGGAGTATACTTTTGGAGATACTGTAAAAGATGGGCCGCTGGCGTTGGGGCTTCATAAAAAACGAACTACTTTTGATATTGTAACGGTTGACGATTGCAAGATCGTGGATGATGGATTTAATGCAATATTGCGAGCAACACTGGATTTTTTTGCAGTAGAAAATGTCCCATATTATAAAAAAGTTTCGCATCAGGGATTTTTGAAGTTTTTGGTGGTTAGACGTTCCGAAACTACAGGAGAGTTTTTGGTAAATATTGTAACTTCATCTCAAATAGCATACGACTTTACGGCATTTGTGGAAGCCATAAAAAATACTGGGTTTAAAATAGCAGGAGTACTGCATACAATTAGCGACAGTCCGTCAGATGCGATAAAGCCCGACAGCGTGGAGTTGTTGTATGGGTTAAATTATATATACGAAGAAATTCTAGGATTGAAGTTTAAGATCTCACCCTTTTCATTTTTTCAAACTAATACAAAAGGAGCAGAGGTGTTATATGCAAATGCGCTTGCTCTACTTTCTGATTTAGAAGACAAAACAGTTTTTGATTTATATTCGGGCACAGGAACGATTGCTCAAATAATGGCATTGAAAGCAAAGAAGGTGGTGGGGATAGAGATTGTTGCAGAAGCGGTTGCTGCGGCAAAGGAAAACGCAAAGCTGAATGGGTTAGAGAATTGTGAATTTATAGCAGGAGATGTGCTCACACAAATAGATAATGCCGATGTCGGACCAGATGTAATTGTTGTGGATCCGCCTAGAGATGGGATTCATAGGAAGGCGTTAGAGAAGATCATTAATTTTGGAGTGGCAGAGATTTTGTATATTTCATGTAAAGCAACATCGCTGGCAAGAGATTTGGTTGCCTTCGCAGAGGGGGGATATCATGTGGCGCAGAGTTTATGCGTGGACATGTTTGCTCAAACGTATCATGTAGAAACTGTGGTATTGTTAAAGAGGACAAATCATAGCGATCCGTCCTCAGAAAATTAATAATTATTTACGACAGCAGAATCCGGGCTAGTGGCTTTTGTAGTAGAGAGCTCACCGCCCCATTCGAAGCCTTTCTTGGCAATGATTACTGCAATGATTTCGTTTATAACTGCAGCTGCGGCGATGGTTCCTTGCACCAGAACTGCGGATTCAGTATCGAATGTACTGAGTGATGTAACGGCCATTCCTGTAAATACGAGAGAAACTCCAGAGTGTGGAAGAAGTACGAATCCCAAATATTTTTTTACAGTAGGCTCGGCATTAGAAACATGGGCACCAAGATAGGTGCTGAAGTATTTGCCGAATGCTCGTGATATGATATAGATGGTAGTGAGTAGACCAGCGCCTAGTATCAAACGGTAGTCGAGTGGTGCTCCCAAGTTGATGATCATAAGCATAAGCCCGATGCCAACTACTGGCGAAACAGAGTTTGCAATTTTGGTCATTGTGTGTTCAGGAACAAGGTTAGCAAGAGTGGTAAATGTTGCCATACCAAGTAGCATATAGTTTATGATTGGTGTTGCCAAGACAAAGTGATCGATGGCATAAGCAATTCCAAATGTCATCGCAAGCGAAAATAGAGTAGCACATAAAATTTTGCTTTGGGACATCTCTTTTTTGAAAAGCAGTGATACAGCGAACCCGATTCCTATGCCAAGACCAACAGGAAGAGCGATGGAGCTTGCAAGTATGGTAAGTACAGATCCTGAGCTGGTTGAACCTAGTGATGCAACATAAGAATTGACTGTGAAAAATACAATCATTGCAATGACGTCATCTAGCATTGTGATGGGTATAAGAGTATTGGTGATTGGCCCCTTTGTCTTAAATTCATTGACAATAGAAAGCGATGGCGCAGGCGCGGTGGCGAGAGCAATGCCTCCAAAAACGAGAGCAACGTACAAAGGAATTCCCATAAAGTAGAACAAAACGCTGAATGCGACAGAAACAACCAAGAACGTACCCATAGCTTCAAATATAGTGATGGTCATTATTTGTTTACCCAAAGACTTCAGTTTCTTAAATACAAGCTCTTTGGCAAACATCAACCCGACAGCGCATTCAAAGAAATGAGAAACAGCTTTATACCATGAAGCGTCTAGTAGCTGCGAATCTAAAACGTTAAAAGCAAATGGACCTAATAGCATGCCGGTAAGAAGCCAGCCTAATATAGCAGGTAATTTAAGTTTTGCAACACATTTTCCTAGAAGTATTGCCACAAGGATGGCAGCAGTTAATCGTAAAATGCCTAACAGAATATCCATGAAATTCTCCTTTCATAAATAAAAAATATCAAATACTAAATAGCAATGTAACATATTTTTAATATTATGTCAATATAACCGCAATGATAGATGCGTGTGTTGCAGAGTGTAAAATGTAACCCATAAATCAGAAAGTATGTTAGCAATAGTGAAATGTTTTTGGGATAAGAAAAAAATATGAATGTTTGATATAAAATTTTGTAGATAATGATGTTGACATATTGTAGTATTAAGATATAGTGCCGATTTTATATTGTGTGAAATAAAATTTAGATGATGGTGCTAAGATCATATTGACAATCAATTGCGATATGATTTACTATTATGTAAATATTTAAATTGATGGAGGAGTTTATATGAATAAAAAAAATGCACTATTTTTGATTATGGCAGCAGGAACATTGGTAGGATGCGGTAATGGCGATGCGGAGAACAGCGTTTTAGAATTATTTTCAAGCAAGGCAGAAAATGTGGCAATATTAGAAAGCATTGCAGCCGAATTTAATGCCCAGAATCCGGAGCATACAGTAAACGTTGTAGCGCCAGCAGATGCAGCGACAGTGTTAAAAACTAGAATGGCGAAAAATGATATGCCAGACATTATTGCAATAGGTGGAGATAGCAATTTTACAGAAGTTCAAGGGGCAGGAATGTTAGTTGATTTGAGCAATGAAGTGTATGTGTCCGATTTACATAAGAGTTATTTAGAAATGGTTTATAATAGAAACGAAAACAAAGAAGAAAAAGTATACGGAATTCCTTACGCAACAAATGCATCGGGGATTATTTATAACAAAGATTTATTTGAGCAAGTGGGCGTATCGGTTCCGCATACCTGGGATGAATTTGTGGCCGTAATAGAGAAGCTAGACAGCGCGGGAATTAATCCTTTTGTATTTACGTATAAAGATAGTTGGACAATATTGCCGCCGTGGAATAGTATGGCACCTGTGATACAACCAGATAACTTTATGAGCGATAGAATGGAAGGTAAGGCAACATTTTTAGGAACTCATGAAGAGGTATTGGAAAAAATGATTGTGCTGATGAATTATGCGCAACCAGACTTTATGGGAACGTCGTATAACGATGGAAACAAAGCATTTGCAACTGGAGCTGGTGCGATGATGATTAATGGAAACTGGGCAATTAACCAAATTACTGCATCTAATCCGGATATCAATTTAGGGATGTTTTCGTTTCCCACATCAAATACTGCGGCAAAAAATAAGTTGACTTCGGGAGTAGATGTATTGTTAGCGGTGGTGGATGGTGACGAAGAGAAAGAAAGCATTGCGAAGAAGTTTGTAGAATATGCAGTTTCACCAGAAGTAGCTAGCAGGTATATCGAAGATCAATTCGCATTTTCTGCCATTAAGGGGGTAGAGCAAACAAATCCTGCGGTGGCTGATATAAGTAAAGAGGTAGAAAATGGCAACGTAGAAAATTTTCCGGATCATTATTACCCAAATGGATTAGACTTGCAGGCGGTGTTGTCGGGATTCGCAATGAATTATGTATCTGGAATGGATGACGATGAAAATATTAATAAGACATTAAAAGATTTAGACGCCAAATACGATGCTGTTAATATTAAATAATGAATAGTGAGGAGCGAAAAAAATGAATAAGAAAAAGATCAATCCTATTTATTATGCAATTGTGGTGCTGATGGCGCTATGTTTTTTTGTATTTCATACGATTCCTTTTTTGCAGGGGATATTTTATAGCTTTACAAATTGGAAAGGATATGGAAATTGGGATTTTGTGGGATTAAATAATTATTTGCAGCTATTTAAAGATCCCGACATATTTAACGCCTATTCGTTTACATTTACTTTTGCCATCATTACGACAATTCTGGTAAATATCTTAAGCTTGGTGTTGGCGTGCGCTTTAAATAGCAATATAAAATTTGCAGGATTTTTGAAGGCAACGTATTTTTTGCCATATATGTTGGGAAATCTAATGGTTGGTTTTATATTTAATTATATCTTTGCCAATATAGTTCCGACAATCGGAAAGACGCTAGGGATCGACGCATTGAGTGTAAATATTTTGGGAACAGATAATGCAATGTGGGGGATAATTTTTGTAACAGTTTGGGCTAGTAGCGCGTTTAATACATTGATTTATACTGCAGGATTAAAGGGAATCAGTACGGAAGTGTATGAAGCGGCAGCTATTGATGGTGCATATGGAATGAAGCGATTTATGAAAATTACTTTTCCGTTGCTTGCAACATCGTTTACTATCAATATGGTTTTATCTATTAAAGGGTTTTTGATGGTATATGATCAAATTATGGCAATGACCGGTGGCGGCCCGGGTATGACGACAACTTCTATTGCAGTATTAATTTATAAACGTGGATTATCGGGTGGACAGTTTGCGTATCAGTCGGCTAATGCGGTGGTGCTATTTA
The DNA here is from genome assembly GCF_030708075.1 of Candidatus Epulonipiscium viviparus. GTDB lineage: Bacteria > Bacillota > Clostridia > Lachnospirales > Cellulosilyticaceae > Epulonipiscioides > Epulonipiscioides viviparus. The sequence goes on from NZ_CP117982.1 coordinate 2,590,628, forward strand.
TTATAATAGCAGGTATATCTTTGTTGCAACTATACTTTTTGGAGAAGAGGGAGGCAAAGTATAATGACTAGCAAGAAAAATTGGAGTGTTACAGCACTATTAATATTAGGAATGATAGTATCTATTTTGTTGCCGTTATATATGGTTTTTGTAATAGCAGTAAAAGACCCATCAGATATGATAAATGTTTTGTCCTTTCCGCGAGAACTAAGACTAGAAAACTTTGCAGATGCATGGATTAAAACAGATTACCCAAGAAAATTTACCAATACGGCAATAATTACTGTGATTAATTTAATTTTTACATTGCCACTAAATTCGTTTGCGGCATATGCAATTACAAGGAATAAAGACAAGAGTAAGTTCTTTAAATATATTTATTACTATTTTTTGAGTGCGATGTTTATACCGTTTAGCGTGATTATGTTGCCGTTAGTTATTCAGGCAAGCAGATTTAATTTGGATAACATATGGGGAATTGCATTTTTGTATGTGATATTTGGTTTGCCGATGAATTGCTTTTTATATTCTGGTGCCATAAAAAGTTTGCCAATAGCATTAGAAGAGGCAGCAATGATAGATGGAGCGGGTGTGTTAAAAACATTTAGTATAATAGTATTTCCTTTGCTAAAGCCAATTTCGGCAACGGTCGCGATATTATCATTTATGTGGACTTGGAATGACTTTACTATGCCACTCATTTTGCTAACAGAGGAGTCGCAGCAGACATTGCAATTGGCTCAGTATGTATTTAATAGTCAGTTTTCGGTGGATTATAACTTAGCCTTTGCGTCATACACAATGGTATTGTTGCCAATTTTGATAGTCTATGTACTGGCGCAAAAATTTATTATGGAAGGAGTAGTAGCTGGTTCGGTAAAAGGATAATAAAATTTAGAAGGAACGTTGAGACTAATAATCCGGCGTTCTTTTTATTTATTTGTGCAAAATTCAGCACCGGTGGTAAATTAATGCATGAAAAGTAAAAAGATTGACAATGCTGCAGCATCTGCTGTATCATAGGCTGTAGGGCTATATATTATAAAATTTGGAGGAAGTGTTGATGATGAACAAGAAAATGAAAGTAGCGATAGCGGCAGGGGTTGTGTTTGTACTTGGTGGATGCCAAGCAGAAACCGATGATGGAACAGTAAAAGTAGCGATTGTAAAGCAGATGGACCATGCTTCGCTGGATGAAATCACAAATGCTGTTGCGGCTGAGTTGACGGAAATGAATAACGAAGGCATTCTGGCAAATACATATGAAATATTTAGTGGTCAAAACGATCAATCGGTACTAAGTCAAATCGGTTCTCAGGTTGTGGCAAAAAACTTCGATGTAATTATACCTGTGGCAACTCTGGCGGCACAAATTATGGCATTGGAAGCAGAAGAAGATGGCATTCCTGTCGTCTATGCGGCGGTATCGGATCCAGAAGCGGCGGAATTGACAGGACTAGACCATGTAACAGGATACAGCGATGCGTTGAATACCGAATTCATTTTGGATTTGATGTTTACGCAAGATGCTGATATAGATAAAGTGGGGCTACTGTATTCGATGTCGGAAGTGAATAGCCAAAAGCCAATTGCAGAAGCGAAAGCGTACCTTGACAAAAAGGGTATTGCTTATAAGGAGGTTGTGGCAAACACGAATGACGAAGTTATTGCAGCAGCAGGGATATTGATTGCAGATGAGGTAGATGCGATTTTTACGCCAACAGATAACGTAATTATGGCAGCGGAGCTTGCAATTTATGAGGATTTGAATGCCGCGAAAATTCCTCATTATACAGGTGCCGATTCGTTTGTGAGAAATGGTGCGTATTTAACATCTGGAGTAAATTACACTAATTTGGGAAAAGAGACTGCTCAGTTGGCTGCCGCGGTGATAGAAAATGGAATCGAAGAGGATTATTATGTGTCGAAGGGTGGCGCGATTACTGTAAATACCGAAACCGCAAAAGCAATAGGGCTAGATTATAGTGTGTTAGAAGGGCAAGGAGAAATTATAGAAGTTAGAACAACATTAGAGTAAGGGGATAGGCATATGATGTATATAATTGAAACTGCATTGGAGTTAGGATTTTTGTATGCACTGGTGCCGCTTGCATTATTCTTAAGCTATCGAGTTTTGGATATTGCCGACCTAACAACAGACGGATCGTTTGTATTGGGTTGTGCGGTATCGGTTTCTGTTGCAGCTGGAGGGCATCCGTTTTTGGCGATACCTATGGCGATAGCTGCAGGCATTGCGGCAGGCTTTGTAACAGCATTTTTGCAAACTCGAATGGGAGTGCCTTCTATATTAGCAGGGATAATTACAAACACCGGGTTGTATACTATAAATTTGATGGCAATGGGTTGGAGAGCAAATGTAAGTTTGTTGAAGCAAGATACAATTTTTACAATTTTTAAAGATGCGCAGATAGTTTCGGGATGGCATGAGGTTATCGTTGGAGCAGTTGTTGCAATAAGTATTACGATTTTGTTGATAGTTTTTTTAAAAACGGGATTGGGATTATCGATAAGAGCAACGGGAGACAATGTACATATGGTAAGTAGCTCTTCGATAAATCCTAAATTTACAATTACAATCGGGTTGTGTATAGCAAATGGGTTGACTGCCTTATCTGGTGCATTGGTTGGGCAAGCGCAAAAGACAGCAGATATCAATAGCGGAACAGGAATTGTGGTTATAGGGCTTGCTTGTCTTGTGATTGGTGAAACTATTGTAGGCAGGAAAAAAATGGCATTTGCAGCGTTTGCGGCAGTGATAGGAAGTATTATTTATAGATTGATGTATGCGATTGTGTTGATGACAGGCGTCGTACAAGTGGAAGGGTTAAAGCTTGCGACGGCTGTTATTGTTGCAGTTGCCATCGCGGCACCCACGATAAAAGAGCAGATGGCTCAGCGTAAAAATAGATTGGCAGCGAGGTGATCAAATATGTTGAATTTACAATCGATAACTAAAACGTTTAATAAAGGCACTGTAAATGAGAAAGTGGCTCTCGGAGATCTAAACTTATTGTTAAACGATGGAGATTATGTGACGATTATTGGATCTAACGGGTCTGGGAAGTCGACATTATTTAATGCTGTTGCAGGAGATTTTTTTGTAGATGCAGGCAAGATAATTCTAGATGACCTGGATTTGACGTATAAGCCATCCTATAAAAGGAGCAGAAATATTGGTAGGCTGTTTCAAGATCCAATGAAAGGAACAGCGCCAAACATGACAATAGAAGAGAATCTGTCGCTTGCGTATTTAAGAACAGCAGAGCATAGCAAAGCATTTTTTAATAGAGTTAGTCGAAAAGAAAAGGAATTATTTAGGGAGCGGCTGGCATTACTGGATATGGGGCTAGAAGATAGGATGAAGCAGCCGGTGGGATTGCTATCGGGGGGGCAGCGGCAGGCGTTAACATTGCTGATGGCAACGATGAATCCGCCGAAGTTGCTGCTGTTAGATGAGCATACGGCAGCATTGGATCCGATGACGGCTGAAAAAGTATTGCAAATTACAGACAAGACTGTGACGGAGCATAAAATTACATGTATGATGATTACTCATAATATGAAAGATGCGTTAGCACGAGGGAATCGTACGTTGATGTTGGATAGCGGAAACATTATTTTGGATATTGCGGGTGAGCAAAGAGAAGGTTTGACTGTAGAAAAATTGATTGACAAGTTTAGAGAAAAAGCAGGTAAGCAGATTAATGATGATAAAATCTTGTTGACGAAGTAGGTCTGTTAGGTATATGAGTAGCATACGCATAATAAATTGGAAAGAAATGGAGGGAAAATAGTGGCAAAATTGCTTGAAATGAAGAATATAACTAAAGTGTTTCCGGGTGTAAAAGCGTTAGATAACGTAACATTAGATTTAAATGCAGGAGAAGTACACACGCTTTGCGGAGAAAATGGAGCTGGAAAGTCTACCTTGATGAAAATTTTGTCTGGAGTGTATGAGGCAACAGAAGGCGAGTTATTTATGGAAGGGAGCAAAATACATATACAGGGGACAAAATCGGCGCAGCAATTGGGAATAAGTATAATATTTCAAGAGTTTAACTTATGCGAGCATTTGAGTATATCGGATAATATCTGGTTAGATAGGCAGCCAAAAAAATTTGGATTTGTGAATGATAGAGAAATGAATAAAATGACTGCAAAGATTTTGAAGGAGTTGGGGTTAGAGATTAGTCCAAAAGCATTGGTGAGCAGTTTGAGTGTTGCAGAACAGCAAATGGTTGAGATCGCGAAGGCAATATCATTTGACTCAAAAATTCTGGTCTTAGACGAGCCAACTGCGGCATTGACAGATTCTGAAATTGATAGTTTGTTTGAAGTGATCTTAAAGTTGAAAGCAAAAGGTGTGGGAATGTTTTATATTTCGCATCGATTAGATGAGCTTGCGCGAATAGCAGACAGGGTTTCTGTGATAAGAGATGGTCAGTATATTGCAACAAAAGATTTTAATGATGTGGATATAGATGAGATAGTGACGTTGATGGTAGGGCGCGCGTTAGATGACAAATATCCTAAATTTGAAAGGACAATAGGAGACGTTAGATTACATGTAAAAGAGATTAAAAACTCGAAAGTGCACATTAGGGATTTGGAGGTTAGATCGGGGGAAATTTTGGCACTAGCAGGGCTGATGGGAGCTGGACGTACCGAATTTGCACGCGCATTATTTGGTGCAGATGTAACGGAAATAAAAGAGGTTACTTTAGATAATGAAGTAGTACATTTTGCAGACCCAGAACAGTCGATTGCGATGGGATTGGGATATATAACAGAAGATCGAAAAAAAGATGGGCTAGCACTGAGAATGACCGTGGAAGAAAATATAAATTTGGCCAATATTCCTAATTTAACAACAAAGGGATTTGTATCGGAGCACAAAGCTAAGAATAATGCAAAAAAATATATAGAAAGTTTACGAATCAAAACGCCTAGTATGTATCAAAGAGCGGGGAATCTTTCGGGAGGCAATCAGCAAAAAATTGTTTTGGCAAAGTGGATATGCAATGATATTAAAGTATTGATTTTTGATGAGCCCACACGCGGAATAGATGTTGGTGCAAAATATGAAGTTTATGAGTTAATGAATAAGCTCTCGCAGGAAGAAGTTGCAATTATTATGATCTCGTCGGAACTTCCAGAGGTATTGGGAATGAGTGACAGAATTTTGGTGATGAAAGGCGGAGAAATCAAGGGAGAATTGGAGACAAAAATAGCAACGCAAGAAGCGATATTAAATTTAGCGATATAATTTGTGAATAGGGGGAAAAGTGTGAATAAGAAGATTAATATTCGGGACTTGCTGAGCAAGGGGTTGGCGTTTGGAGTATTGATAGGGCTGACCATACTCTTTGCAGTGTTGACAGATGGAAAATTTATAAAAACAACCAATCTTATTACTATCGTGAGCCAAGTTGTGCCTTATGCGTTGCTAGGATTTGGGATGACGTTTGTATTGATTACTGGCGGAATAGACTTGTCGGTTGGATCGATCTTGGGTTTTGGTGGAATCTTGTGTGCGCAGTTAATTACAATGGGGTGGCCCATATGGTTGGCGATTGTGGCATCGTTGATTGCGGGCGCATTTGTAGGATTTATTAATGGATACTGCGTAACCAAACTTGCCGTGGTACCATTTATAGTGACGCTGGGTACGCAATTTGCATTTAGAGGATTGACACAATTAATAGGAGGAGGAAAGCCAGTTTCTATTCAAGCAATGGACAATAAAGAAGTTGCAGAAGCTTTTATATGGTTGGGGAATGGTGAGATATTTGGAGTAACGATTCCGATAATTTTGATGATAGTAACGGGAATAATTTTGGGGATAGTTCTTGCAAAGACAGGGTACGGTAGACGCGTATATGCGGTAGGTTCAAATGAGGATGCGGCAAGGCTATCTGGAATAAACGTAGCGCGCACGAAGGTGATAGCATATACGATATCGGGCTTAACATCAACAATAGCAGGGATATTGCTAACTGCAAAACTGGCATCAGCGCAATCCAATGCTGGAACAGGCTATGAGCTTGAGGGCATTGCTGCAGCAGTAATAGGCGGGACTTCTGTGACAGGTGGTGTAGGAACAATTTTGGGAACAATTGTCGGTGCCTTTGTAATGGGTGTACTGAGAAATGGGTTAAACCTGCTAAAAGTTAATGCATTTGTGCAAATGATAGTGATAGGTACAATAATAGTGTTGGGTGTTTGGTATGATACGAAACGTAGACAAAATATTAAATTATAATAGGAGGATAAGATGATGAAAAAAAAATTATTATTGACTGTATTTGCGGCAACAATGATGGTAGCCACACTAGGCGGATGTGTAGCAGATGACAGTGAAGTGGATGAGAACACAGTTCAAATTGCGCTTATTACAAAGATGGTTGATTCGCCATATTGGCAAACAGTAAAAGCAGCTGCAATAGAAAAGGCAGAAGAGTTTGGAAATGTAGAAATTACACATTTAGGACCAGCAGTTGAGTCGGATATAAATACGCAAGTGGCAATTGTTGAAACTAGCATTGTGGATGAATATGATGGAATTATTTTGGCGGCAGCGGACAAAGATTCGTTGATTATTCCGGTGAAAAAGGCAGTAGAAGCGGACATTCCAGTTGTAATGATTGACTCGGGATTATCAGAGCCTATATATGATGCATTTTTGGCAACCAATAATGTTGCGGCTGGTGCGCACTGTGCGGATCTTATGGCAGAACTAATTGGAGGTAGTGGCAAGGTGGGAATCATCAACTTTGCTGCAGGCACATCAACAGCAGTAGACCGTGAAACTGGTTTTGTAGATCAAATAGAAGCGAAGTATCCAGACATCGAAATCGTAGGCATTCAATATTGTGATTCTGATCCTGCAAAGGCGGCGAATCAAGCAACGGATATGGTATCTGCAGATCCGGATATTAAGGGGATATGGGGAGCAAATGATCAGGCTGCGATAGGGGCGGCAAATGCAGTATCAACTATGGGCAAAGCTGGAGAAATTAAAGTAGTGGGATTTGACAATTCTGCGGATATAATAGCAGGACTAGAAGCTGGCATAATTCAAGGGACAGCAGTGCAAATGCCAACAGTAATGGGTGCGCAAGGTGTTCAAACGATAATGGATATTTTGGCTGGAAATGCTCCTGCAAACAAAGAGGTGGATACTGGTGTTGTGATGATAGATCTCGATAATTTGAATAGTGAAGAATCACAAGCTGCGTTGCATCAATAAAATGATATAGATACTCTTCCTGTTGTAAGAATAGCAGGGAGATTTTTTTTGTGTATAACTCTTGACAAAATAGTAGTTTTGAACTCTAATGAAGAGAGAAATAAGCATCTAAAGGAGACGATTATGGAATATGGAAAAGTAGTAGCAATAGATAAGAAAGTTTCAAAAATTGTGTTGGGGCACTCAGCAATGATAGATATTGCAGACAAAGAAGCGAGCTTTAAATTTTTGGATGATGTGTATGCGTTGGGAGTTAATACCTTTGACACTGCGGCGTTATATAGTCGAGAAGCAGAGGCGGTGTTGACCGAGTGGGTTGCGACACGTGCAAATCATGATGAAGTAGTGATATTGAGCAAGTGCGGGCACTGTAATAAGTGGAGAAATCGTTTGAATGCATTTGATATTAGATCTGATATGGCGGATTTTTTGGCGAAGCCTGGTGCAGACTATGTGGATATTTACATGTTACACAGAGACGATGAGAGTGTTGCGGTGGCAGAAATTATTGAGTGCTTCAATGAAATGCTAGATAAAGGATATATCAAAAGTTTTGGCGCATCAAACTGGAGTTTAGATAGAGTTTTGGCAGCAAATGAGTATGCAGATAAAAAGGGGTTGGCAACTTTTACGAGTATAAGCCCTCAGTTTAGCTTGGTTGAGCAGCAAGGTGATTTATGGCCGGGAACGCTGTCTTTGACAGGGCCTACAAATGCTGTTGCGCGAAGATATTACCAAGAGACGGATATGCCTATCTTTGCTTACTCTAGCATTGCAAGAGGATTTTTATCAGGAAAGTTTCATTCGAGCGATGTTACTGTCGCAAAAGAGATATTAAGCAAGGATATTTATCGAGCATTTATGTGTGATGCGAACGTGGAAAGGCTGAAAAGAGCGGAGCAGTTGGCAGAAGAAAAGGGAGTGTCTGTTGCAGTGATAGGACTTGCATGGGTGTTGGATCAGCCGTTAAATACCTATACTATAATAACGACAACATCTGTCGAGCGAATGGCTCAAAATGTGGCCGCGGTGAACGTGAAGCTTACTGAAAATGAATTGAAATGGCTGAATTTAGAAATTAATTATTAAAATATATTGACAAAATATTATGGAGTGCAGTATAATATTGGTAATAAAAAAATAATTTAATTCTTCGGGGCGAGGTGTAAATCCTCACCGACGGTGATAGTCCGTGAGTGCGAGAGCATTGATTTGGTGAAATTCCAAAACCGACAGTGATAGTCTGGATGGGAGAAGAATAGAAGTTGTAAGCACATGTTTTTTTTGTGTATGGCAATTTACTAGTAACCCGTAAGAAAGAATGGGTTATTTTTTTATGTGAAAAATCATATAAGGAGTGGTAAACGTGAAAACACAAGACATGGTTAAGATTGCATTACTTAGCGCGATAGCAGCAGTTTTGATGCAACTGGGAATTAAGTTGCCTATGTTGTTTCCAAGTTTTTTGGAGGTAGACTTTAGCGAAGTACCTGCGTTGATTGGGATTTTAACAATTAGTCCGGCTTCGGGGATTATTATTATTACATTGAAAAATTTGTTAAAAGTGGTATTATTTGGTACATCAACAGCGTTTGTTGGAGAATTTGCTAACTGGATAGTATCGGTAGGATATATATTGCCAATCATGTATCTGGTGCGTAAAGATAAATCGTTTTCGACAGTTGTAAAAGGAATCTCGATTGGAATTTTGACGATGGCCATAATAGGGGGAGTAATGAACTACTTCATAATGTTGCCGTTCTATGCGAATGCATTTGGAATGCCAATGGAGGCTATTGTAGAAATGGGAAGCGTAATTTTACCTGCAATAACAGATAAGTTTACCTTGGTATTATTTTCGATTGTGCCATTTAATATATTCAAAGGATTAATAGTATCTGTTACAAGTGTAGGAATTATAAAATCACTTTATCCAGTAATACGAAAGCTGAGAACAGCGTAAATTATAGCTATTATAGCAAGCAAAAAATAAGAGTTTACTGCTTAGGCAATCTTGATATATCGAAGGTATTGAAAAGTTTGCTTAAGTGGGAGACACTCAAATGTAGTCTCTTCGACAAATTCAAATTTTAATTTGTCGATAACTCGTTTCGATTGTTGGTTAAAAGTAAAGTGACCACAAGTCAGCGCATCTAGTTTAAGTTCAGCAAAGCAATAAGGAATCACATGTTGAAGTGCTTCGGTCATTAATCCCTGATTCCAATAATTTTTGTTCAAAACATAACCCAAATCTTTGACTTTCAATATCCCAAAAGTCTCATCTATATTAGCCCAAGAAGAGTTAAGTCCAATGGAGCCAATCACTTTTTCCTTATAGGATATTGCTAAATCATTTTTATGTCTAAGAAACATGTCCAAAATCTTTTTTGTATCCGCAGCGGAAGAATGATGTTTCCAGCCTGCCATTTCACCGACACCTTCTTCTGTAGCATATTCAAAAAAATCTTCCAAATCGTTTTCTGTCCAAAATCGTAGAGTTAATCTGTCGGTTTCAATTATTGTATTGGTCAAATCGATACGAATGTCCATAGATACGCTCCTCTGTGCTGCTATTGCACACCATAATATAACATGTATGAAATAATGTCAAGTAGTATTGGTTGAATTTTCATAAAAATTTGGTTATAATACTAAGTATATCAAAATTTAGGAGGCGGCTATGATTCAAATTAAAAATTTATATAAAAATTTTGGTGAGCTCGAAGTATTAAGAGGCATTGACGATCAGGTTGAAAAAGGAGAAGTAGTGGTAATCATTGGTCCATCTGGCTCTGGGAAATCAACATATCTTAGATGCATAAATAAAATGGAGGAACTTACAAAGGGTGAGATTATTATCAATGGCAAAAATATTTATGACAAAGATGTTAATATTAATGAAATTCGCCAAAAAGTAGGAATGGTCTTTCAGCATTTTAATTTATTTCCACACATGACAATATTAGAAAACATTACTCTAGCACCGATTAAAATTAAAAAACTTTCTAAAGAAGAGGCAGAGAAAAAAGCATATACACTACTAGAACGTGTGGGGCTTGTTGATAAGGCAAATGAATATCCAAGTAAGTTGTCGGGAGGACAAAAGCAAAGAATAGCAATAGCCCGCGCCCTTGCAATGGAGCCACAAGTTATGTTATTCGACGAGCCAACTTCTGCGTTAGATCCAGAGATGGTTAAGGAAGTTCTAGAAGTTATTAAAGATTTGGTTAAAGATGGAATGACGATGCTAGTTGTAACGCATGAAATGGGGTTTGCAAAGGAGGTAGGCACCAGGTTACTATTTATGGATCAAGGAAAAATTTTAGAGCAGGGAAATCCCAAAGAAGTATTCGAAAATCCAAAGGAAGAACGAACAAAAGTATTTTTTAGCAAAGTACTATAATAGGAGGATACAATGCCGAATATGCAAAAGATAATTATTTTAGGAACAATATGTATTATAGGAATACTGGCTGTACAGGCCTATGATATAAATAATACATTAAAGCAAACGCAAATTCAGCTGTCGCACATGAAAGAAGATGTGGCAGCATTAGAACAAAATATTAAAAATTTAGAGCATCAAAAAACTCTTGTTGGGACAAACGAATATATAGAAGACATTGCTCGTGAAAAATTAGGATTAATTAAAGAAGGAGACATTATTTTTAAAGAAAGATGAAATAGTATAATATATAAAATAGCATAATATATAAAATAGTATGAAGAATTTATAGACAAAATTGGATTTAGATGGTATAATATGCCTGTTATTGTTTAAGACAATCTTTTAAAAAGAAGGTGATGTATAAAATAATAATTTAGGTTGTGTGTTTTGTACTTAGTTTGAAGGGGGAAATATAATGGATATATTAGTGTACTTACTGCTTATTGGCGCAATTGGAGCGTTGATAGGTGGAGCAATTTATTTAAAAAAAGTTATAGCACAACGAGATACTTATATAAATGTTTTAAATGCTATGCCATTTCCAATATCTGTAACAGACAATGATAAAAATTGGATATTTATTAATCACGCAACGGAAAAAGTGATTAATATTAAAAATGAAGCTGCAGTTGGAAAGCCTTGTAGTAATTGGAATGCAGAAATTTGTAACACTGAAAAATGTGGTATTAATTGTTTAAATCGTGGAGAAAAAGTTACTAAATTTAAGTCTGGAGACACAGTATTTCAAGCGAATGCAGAAACAATTTTAAATTCCATGGGAATGAAAATAGGTCATTTGGAAATTATACAAGACATTACACATCTTGAACAAACAGTAGAACGACAAGAGCAACAAGAAGCATTGATCAAACAGATAACTCAGAGTACACTTAAGTTTGCAGATATTTCTACATCTGTAAATAGTTCTTCACAAGCAATGGCAGATAATTCAATGGAGCAAGCGGCAGTAATCGAAGAATTTATTGCACTTATTAATCAGTTGTCTACCAATATTATTAGTAATATCGATCAAATGAACGAAACAGCTAAAATTTCTAAAGAGGCACAAAGTAAAGCAGACATTGGAACAGCACACATGAAAAATATGATCGAAGCGATGAAAGATATTGCGGATGCAAGTTATAATATTGCAGAAGTAATTAAGGTAATAGAAAATATCGCATCTCAAACTAATTTGCTAGCGCTGAACGCGGCAATCGAATCAGCAAGAGCCGGGGAAGCTGGAAAAGGTTTTGCAGTTGTTGCAAATGAAATTAGAGATCTTGCAACAAAGAGTTCTGAAACTGTAAAAGATATAGAAAAAATGATTTCAAACACTTTAAGTATTGTTAATAATGGACAATCAATAGTGGATAATACAAATGTGGCATTACAAGATATTTCAAAAACTATAGAAGACAATGTTGCCATTAATTTAGATTTGTTAAAAAACAGCAAGGGACAACAAACATCAATTACTGAATTGAGACAAGGAACTACTCAACTTACACATATTATGGACACAGCTGTTGCGGGCTCTGAAGAAAATTCAGCTATAAGTCAAGAGATGCTACAAGAAGTAGAAAAATTAAAAAAAGTATTAATTAATTAATAGACTATTGTAGACGCGGTTTTACTTTCCGTGTCTATTTTTTTTATATAATTTTGCTAAATGTGCTTAACGATATTTAGAATAATAATTATGCTCAAGTAAATATATAGATCAAAAAAATTATTAAATATAAAAAAAATGTCAATAATGAATGAAATGAGATGAAATGCAAAGATGAAAGAAAAAACTTTATTGGAGATTTGTAAGCAAAATATTTAGAGGATATGCAGTTTTTTTTGAATTAATGAAAATTTTTTTGAAAATATCCTTGCAATTTGTTTTTTTATCGTATATAATCGGCTTTGTGTGACATTGGGAACTATGATCTAGGAGGTTGCTACCGTTTTTAGGTAAATTTCTAGGGAGCGAAGATAGTTTAAAACTTATCGTCTTGTCACTGCTAGAAAGTGGAATAATATATGCTTATAACAGAAGTTCTTTTCTTTTGTATTAGTTTATAATGACCAGTCAGCAGTGTATGATCACCCTGTCAGCGTCTATTTATAACTTATAAAAGGAGGGAACTTTTTTATGGCAGATAAAAAAATGAGAATTACTTTAAGAGCATACGATCATAAGCTTATAGATCAAACTGCAGAGCAAATTGTATCGGTTGCTAAAAAATCTGGAGCAAGAGTTAGTGGACCTATTCCATTACCAACAAAAAAAGAAATCATTACAATTCTTCGTGCGGTGCACAAATATAAAGATTCTAGAGAGCAATTTGAACAACGAACTCATAAAAGATTGATTGATATCGAAGCTACGCCAAAAATTGTCGAAGTACTTACAAGACTTGACTTACCAGCTGGTGTAGAAATTAAATTGAAGCAGAGTTAATTCGGGACAAGATTTGCTTGTCTAGTATGATTGCAAATGCAATCCGCTGTAGATTAGGAGGCTATATATAATGAAAAAGGCAATAATGGCTAAAAAAATTGGCATGACTCAGATTTTTGATGAAAATGCTAATTTAATTCCAGTAACAGTATTAGAAGCTGGACCATGTACGGTAGTGCAAAAGAAAACAAAAGAAAACGATGGTTACGAAGCTATCCAAGTTGGTTTTATTAACAAAAAGGAAAAAGCTGTAATTAAACCTGAGGCAGGTCACTTTGAAAAAGCAGGTGTAGAACCTAAAAAATATCTAAAAGAGTTTAGATTTGATGATTGCTCTGCGTTTGAAGTTGGAGGAGAAATCAAAGCTGAAGTTTTTGTTAAAGGTGACAAAGTTGACGTTGCTGGTGTAACTAAAGGTAAGGGATATACAAGTTCGATTAAGAAATATGGTTATAGCAGAGGGCCAATGGCTCATGGTTCAAAATATCACCGTCACGCAGGTTCTATGGGAGCGGCAACAAATCCGGGACGCGTTATGAAAGGTAAAGGATTACCTTCTCGTATGGGTGGAGATAATGTGACCATTCAAAATCTAGAAATTGTTAGAGTTGATGCAGACAAAAACCTTATTCTTATTAAGGGATGTGTTCCAGGACCTAAAGGAACAGTAGTTACTGTAAAAAATAGCGTAAAGCATAGTAAATAAAGAAAGGAGGAGTAGCAAATGGCAAATGTAAGTGTTTTAAATATGGAAGGAAAACAAGTTGGAGAAGTTTCTCTTGATGATGGAATTTTTGGAGTAGAGATCAAAGAACATCTTGTTCACCAGGCAGTTGTGTCTTATCTTGCAAATCAAAGACAAGGTACTCAATGTACTAAAACTCGTGCAGAAGTTCGTGGTGGTGGTAGAAAACCTTGGAGACAAAAAGGCGGCGGTCGTGCTAGACAAGGGTCAATTCGTTCACCTCAATGGACTGGCGGTGGTGTTGTTTTTGCACCAAAACCTAGAGACTACTCATTCAAAGTAAATAGAAAAGAAAGACAACAAGCTCTTAAGTGCGCATTAACTAGTAGAGTTCAAGAGAAAAAAATTGTTGTTTTAGATGAGTTAAAATTGACAGAAGCAAAGACTAAATCTATGGTTAAGGTATTAGATGCGCTTAATCTAAAAAAAGCTCTTGTAGTAACAGAAGGTGACTGCGCAATGAATGTGAAAATAGCAGCTGGAAACATTCAGGGAGTTAAAACTTCTGCAGTTAATAATATAAACGTATATGATGTTTTAAAATATGATACTTTTGTAGTAACTAAAGAAGCTCTTTCAAAAATTGAGGAGGTGTATAAATAATGGCTGACATTAAATTTTATGACGTAATAAAAAAACCAGTTGTTACCGAAAAAAGTATGAGCATTATGGAGCAAAAAAAGTATACCTTTATTGTACACCCTAGTGCAACTAAAGTTCAAATCAAAGAAGCTGTAGAAAAAATGTTTCCAGAAGTTAAGGTTGAAAGAGTAAACACCATGAATTATGACGGAAAAACTAAACGTCGTGGCAGAACTCAAGGGAAAACTAGTAAGTACAAAAAAGCTATTGTAAAGCTGACTGAGTCTAGTGTAGATATTAATTTCTTCCAAGGGATGTAATTTAATATAAAAACACGTGGCTATGTGTAACAAAAATTGAAAGGAGAATTAAAGAGATGGCAATTAAGAAATATAGACCATATACCCCATCTAGGAGACATATGACTTCTTCATCTTTTGAGGAAATTACTAAATCAACTCCAGAAAAATCTCTTGTGGTCAAATTAAAGAAAAATTCTGGTAGAAATAACCAGGGTAAAATTACAGTTCGTCATCGCGGTGGCGGTGCTACTATTAAATATAGAATTATCGACTTTAAACGTAATAAAGACGGTATTCCTGCAACAGTAGCAAGCATTGAGTATGACCCTAACAGAACTGCTAACATTGCTCTTTTAAACTATGCAGATGGAGAAAAACGTTATATTTTGGCTCCTGAAGGCTTAAAAGTTGGCGACAAAATTATGAGTGGAGAGCAAGCAGAAATTCGCGTGGGAAATGCGCTAAGAATGAAAGATATGCCAGTTGGTGTAAGTATTCATAACTTAGAAATGAAACCAGGAAAAGGCGGACAGTTGGTTCGTGCGGCAGGGCTTTCGGCACAGCTTATGGCTAAAGAAGGCAAATATGCGACAGTAAAACTTCCATCTGGCGAAATGAGACTTCTTCCTATCGAATGTAAGGCAACAATTGGTGTAATCGGAAATGGTGATCATGAGCTTATAAATATTGGTAAGGCAGGACGTAAACGTCACATGGGTATCCGTCCTACTGTTCGTGGATCTGTTATGAACCCTAATGATCACCCTCACGGTGGTGGTGAAGGACGCTCACCAATTGGTAGACCAGCACCTTGTACTCCTTGGGGTAAACCAGCTCTTGGATATAAGACTAGAAAGAAAAATAAACATTCGAATAAATATATCGTTCGTCATCGTGATAAGAAATAAGTTTATAAAGGAGGTTTAACAAGTGGCTCGTTCAATAAAAAAAGGACCGTTTGCTGATGCTCATCTTCTTAAAAAAATAGATGCTATGAATGCTGCAGACGAGAAAAAAGTAATTAAAAGTTGGTCTCGCAGATCTACTATTTTTCCCTCTATGGTAGGGCATACAATTGCTCTTCATGATGGCAGAAAGCATGTTCCAGTATTTATTACTGAAGATATGGTTGGTCATAAGTTAGGTGAATTTGCTCTCACTAGAACTTATCGTGGACATGGTAAAGATGCCGATAAGAGATCTAGAGTTAGATAATTTATAGAAAGGAGAATTAAGATGGCTAAAGGACACAGATCCCAAATCAAAAGAGACAGAAATGAAACTCAAAAAGAAGAAAGACCATATGCCAAAGCTAGACATGTAAGACTTTCTAGTTCAAAAGCTAAGATTGTATTAGATCAAATTAAGGGCAAAGATGTGGCGACTGCGATTGGTATTTTACGTTATACACCGAGATATGCAGCAGATGTTATAATGAAAGTTTTAAATTCTGCTGTTGCTAATGCAGAGCATAATAGCGGACTTAGTGCAGCAAATTTGTATATTCAAGAAGCATATGCTACTCAAGGACCTACTCTTAAAAGAATTCGTCCACGAGCTCAGGGTCGTGCATTTAGAATTGAAAAGAAAACTAGCCACGTGACTGTGGTATTAAATGAGAGAAATCTAGGATAGGAGGTTAAAAATGGGTCAAAAAGTAAATCCTCATGGATTAAGAGTAGGAATTATTAAAGATTGGGACGCAAGATGGTTTGCAGATAAGAAAAAATTCGCAGATTACCTTGTTGAAGATGATAAAATTAGAAAATTTATCAAGAAAAAGCTTTATGTGGCTGGTATCGATAAAATAGAAATCGAGAGAATGGCAGGAAAGCTTAGAGTTCACGTTTCAACTGCTAAACCTGGTATTGTAATCGGTAAAGGTGGCGCATCTATTGAGGCTCTTCGTCAAGAAGTTCAAAAAATGACAAAAGACCGCGTTTCTATTAATATCGTACAAATTGACAGACCAGAAGTTAATGCTCAGTTAGCAGCAGAAAATGTTGCGCTGCAGCTTGAAAATCGTACTGCATTTCGTAGAGCGATGAAACAAGTTATGGGTCGTGCTATTAAAGCAGGCGCCAAGGGTATTAAAGTTTCTTGCTCAGGCCGTTTAGGTGGAGCAGAAATGGCAAGAACTGAGGCATACTCTGAAGGGACTATTCCTCTTCAAACACTAAGAGCTGATATTGAGTATGGATTTGCAGAAGCAGATACCACTTATGGTAAGCTTGGTATTAAAGTATGGATCTACAAAGGAGAAGTACTTCCTCAAAAAACAGTTAAGGAAGGGAGCGAAAAATAATGTTAATGCCAAAAAGAGTAAAACGCCGTAGACAGTTTCGTGGGCGTATGAAAGGCAAAGCTACTCGTGGTAACAAGATAACTTATGGTGAGTATGGTATTGTAGCGTTAGAACCTGGTTGGATTAAATCTAATCAAATCGAATCAGCACGTATCGCAATGACTCGTTATATTAAACGTGGTGGTAAAGTTTGGATTAAGATATTCCCTGATAAACCTGTAACAGCGAAACCAGCTGAAACAAGGATGGGTTCTGGTAAAGGTTCGCCTGAATATTGGGTAGCCGTTGTAAAACCAGGTCGTGTTATGTTTGAACTTTCAGGCGTAGCAGAAGAAGTAGCAAGAGAAGCTCTTAGATTAGCAGTGCATAAGTTGCCGATCAAGTGTAAGGTAGTTTCTCGTGTGGAACAAGAAATGGCAGGTGATGGTAGTGAAAACTAAAGAAATTTTGAATGATTTAAGAGGTAAAACCGCTGAAGAGTTACATGCTGAATTGGTGAGTGCAAAAAAAGAACTTTTTAATCTAAGATTTCAAAATGCTACCAATCAGTTAGATAATACAGCTCGTATTAAAGATGTTAGAAAAAACATTGCTCGTATTCAAACAATTCTTACTCAACAAGAGCCTAAAGAGCAGTTGCTTAAGGGTTCACGTGAGAAAAGAAAAGCATGCAAAGAGAAATCTTGCAAATGTCATAAATAAGGATAGGAGGAAAAAAAGTGGCTGAAAGAAATTTACGCAAAACCTTAGTTGGTATTGTGACAAGTGATAAAATGGATAAAACAATTACTGTAGCCGTGGTAAATAGTGTTAAGCATCCTCTTTATGGCAAAATTATAAAGAGAACATATAAGCTACACGCACACGATGAAAAAAACGAATGTCAAAAAGGCGATCGTGTGAAGGTTATGGAAACTAGACCTTTATCTAAAATGAAAAGATATAGACTAGTAGAAGTTGTTGAAAAAGCGAAATAATTTGAGTTATTATTGTAAAGAAGGAGGAACCTTACAGTGATCCAACAAGAAAGCAGATTAAAAGTTGCAGACAACACCGGTGCAAAAGAATTACTTTGTATTCGTGTAATGGGCGGCTCAACAAGACGCTATGCTGGTGTCGGTGACGTCATTGTTGCTTCGGTAAAACAAGCAACACCCGGAGGCGTTGTCAAAAAGGGCGATGTTGTAAAAGCGGTTGTTGTTCGTACAGTTAAGGAGATAAGAAGAGCAGACGGGTCATATATTCGTTTTGACGAAAATGCAGCGGTTATTATCAGAGAAGATAAAAATCCAAGAGGGACTCGTATATTTGGACCAGTAGCAAGAGAGTTAAGAGAGAGAAAGTATACAAAAATCTTATCCCTTGCTCCTGAGGTTTTATAGGAGGCAAAGATGAAAACAAAGCTAAAAAAAGGCGATAAAGTAATTATAATCGCTGGTAAAGATAAAAGAACCAAAAACAGCTCTGCAGAAGGTGTTATCACTTATATTGACAGAAAAAAAGATAGAGTTGTTGTAGAAGGTTTAAATATGGGTACTAAGCACTTTAAGCCAACAGCAACTAATAACCAAGGTGGCAGAATTGAAAAAGAGATGCCAGTTCACATTTCTAATGTAATGTATTCTTACAAAGGCGATCCTGTTCGTTTGGGTGTTAATGTAAAAGAAGATGGAAGCAAAGTTCGTGTGGCTATTGTAAAAGGCGAGCGTATCGAAATAGATAAATAAGCAAGGAAGGAGAAAACTTAAGTGACTGCTAGATTAAAAACAGAATATAACGAAAAAATCGTAAATTCAATGATGGAAAAATTTCACTATAAAAATAGAATGGAAGTACCAAAAGTTGAAAAAATAGTTGTTAATATGGCTATTGGTGAAGCTAAGGATAATGCGAAAATTCTTGAAAGCGCATCAAAAGATATGGAAATGATCTCTGGTCAAAAACCTATTATAACTAAAGCAAAGAAATCTGTTGCGGCTTTTAAACTTCGTGAAGGAATGCCTATTGGATGCAAAGTTACTCTAAGAGGAGCTAAAATGTATGAATTCTTAGATAGACTTGTAAATGTAGCGCTTCCTCGTGTTCGTGACTTTAGAGGTGTAAGTTCTAAATCTTTTGATGGTCGTGGAAACTATGCTATGGGTGTTAAAGAACAGCTTATTTTTCCGGAGATCGAATATGATAAAATTGATAAAGTACGCGGTATGGATATAATTGTTGTAACTACCGCAAAGACTGATGAAGAATCAAGAGAGCTATTAACTCAATTTGGTATGCCATTCCAAAAATAAGGGCTAAACTTTAAGAGGAGGTTATCATGGCAAAAAAATCTATGAAAGTGAAGCAACAAAGACCAGCTAAGTTTTCTACTCAGGCATATTCTAGATGTAGAATTTGTGGCCGTCCACATGCCTATATTAGAAAATATGGTATATGTCGTGTTTGCTTTAGAGAATTGGCGTATAAAGGACAAATCCCAGGCGTTAAAAAAGCAAGCTGGTAAATTATAGAGAAAGGAGGATTGTGAAAGATGACAATGAGTGACCCTATTGCAGATATGCTAACTAGAATTAGAAATGCGAACACTGCAAAACATGATAGTGTGGAAATTCCGGCTTCTAAGATGAAAAAAGCTATTTCAGAAATTTTGTTAGAAGAAGGTTATATTAAAGGTTATGAAGTAATAGAAGATGGTGTTAAGCAGACTATTCGTATGAAGCTTAAATACGGAAAAACCAAAAATGAGAAAGTTATTTCTGGTATTAAGAAAATCTCAAAGCCTGGCTTACGTGTATATACAGATACCGATCATTTGCCAAAAGTTTTAGGAGGTTTAGGAACTGCTATTATTTCAACTAGCAAAGGTGTAGTTACTGACAAAGCAGCTAGAAAACAAAAAATAGGTGGCGAAATTATAGCATTTATTTGGTAAAAGATAAAGGAGGTGCAGGGCATGTCACGTATTGGTAGAATGCCAATAGAAGTTCCAGCGGGAACTACAGTTACTCTTGGAGATGAAAATCTGGTTACTGTTAAAGGTCCAAAAGGAACACTAGAAAAGTCTTTTGATAAGGCGATGAATATTTCAATAGAAGATAATCATGTGATAGTTAAAAGACCAAATGATTTAAAAAGAAATAGAGCTTTACATGGTTTAACTAGAAGCTTAATTTTTAATATGGTAACCGGAGTAACTGCTGGATATACTAAAGAATTAGAAATTAACGGTGTTGGATATAGAGCTCAAAAGCAAGGTAAGAAATTAGTTTTATCTTTAGGATATTCTCATCCAGTTGAAATGCAAGACCCAGAGGGAATTACAACAACTATTGAGGGGAATAAGATTATTGTTGCAGGTATAAATAAAGAACACGTTGGTCAGTTTGCGGCTGAGATCAGAATTAAACGTCCACCAGAGCCATATAAAGGCAAAGGTATTAAGTATGTTAATGAGGTTATAAGACGTAAAGAAGGTAAAACTGGTAAAAAATAATCGGTAAAGGAGAAAACTAATGGTACACAAAGAATCACGTACTGCTATTCGCGAGAAAAAACACAAAAAAGTTCGTAACAAAATTTCGGGCACTAGCAATAAGCCAAGACTTTCTGTGTTTAGAAGCGAAAAGCATATATATGCTCAGGTTATTGATGATGTTAAAGGCATAACTATTGCTTCTGCGTCGAGTATTGCTAAAGAGCAAAAATTGGAAAAAGGTGCGGATATAGAAGCTGCTAAAAAAGTTGGTAGTTTAATTGCAAAAAATGCTATGGCAAAAGGCGTTAATGAAGTGGTATTTGACCGCGGTGGATTTGTTTATCACGGACGTGTTAAGGCCCTAGCTGATGCTGCTAGAGAAGCAGGATTACAATTCTAAAGAAAGGAGAACGATACAGTGGCAAGAAGACAATTGTTTGATTATAAATCAATGGAACTTGAAGAAAAAGTTGTTACTATTAAGAGAGTAACAAAAGTTGTTAAGGGCGGACGTACTTTTCGTTTTTCAGCTTTAGTAGTTGTTGGAGATAGAAATGGTCATGTTGGCGTAGGATTAGGCAAGGCTATGGAAATTCCTGATGCTATTAAAAAAGGAATAGAAGATGCTAAGAAAAACCTGATTTTTATCGAAAGAAATGATGTAGACAGTATTTACCATCCTCTTGTGGGAGATTTTGGTGGAGCTAGCGTTTTATTGAAGCCAGCCTTTGAAGGAACAGGAGTTATTGCAGGAGGTCCTGCACGTGCGGTGCTTGAGCTTGCTGGAATTAGAAATATTAGAACAAAATCTTTGGGTTCTAACAATAAGAAAAATGTAGTTCATGCGACTATCGAAGGGCTTGCAGCTCTTAAAACACCAAATCAGGTTGCTAAATTACGTGGAAAAACTGTTGAAGAGATTTTGGGTTAGGAGGACGACATGGCAAAGATTAAAATAACTCTTATTAAATCTACTATAGGCGCTATTCCGAAACACAAAAAAACAGTAGAGGCTCTTGGGCTTCGCAAGTTAAACAGTTTTAATATTCACCAAGACAATGCTGCAGTTCGTGGAATGGCAAGACAAGTTAGCCATCTAGTAAAAGTAGAAGAAGTTAATGAATAGAAAATAAAGGAGGTGTAAGAATGGATTTATCTAGTTTAAAACCATGTGAAGGCGCTAAGAAAGAACCTTTCCGCGTTGGTCGTGGACATGGTTCTGGAAACGGTAAATTTGCTGGGCGTGGTCGCGATGGTCAAAACTCTAGAACTGGCGGTGGCGTAAGACCTGGTTTCGAAGGAGGTCAGATGCCTTTATACAGACGTATTCCTAAGCGTGGATTTACTAATAGAAATTCTAAGGATATAGTGGGAATTAATGTAGAGCTTCTAAATCGTTTTGAAGATGGAGCAGATATTACTGTAGCTGCTATGAAAGAAGCAGGAATCGTTAAAAATCCTAGAGATGGCGTAAAAATTCTTGCAAAAGGTGAGTTAGTTAAAAAATTAAATGTTACCGCTAATGCTTTTAGCGAGGGG
The DNA here is from genome assembly GCF_030708075.1 of Candidatus Epulonipiscium viviparus. GTDB lineage: Bacteria > Bacillota > Clostridia > Lachnospirales > Cellulosilyticaceae > Epulonipiscioides > Epulonipiscioides viviparus. The sequence goes on from NZ_CP117982.1 coordinate 2,612,746, forward strand.
GCAAAGCAAAAGATTGAAGCTTTGGGTGGCAAAGTCGAGGTGATGTAGGGTGTTTAAAACTCTTAGGACGGCTTGGAAAGTACCAGATCTGAGAAAAAGAATAATGTTTACTTTTTGGATGATGGCTTTGCTTAGAATAGGAGCAATTATCCCCGCCCCGGGGGTAAATCCAACAGCAATTGAAGAAATGTTGGCTAATATTGGAGATAACAATCTACTAGGACTGATAAATGTCTTTACTGGTGGCGGGTTTTCCACTATGGCTATTTTTGCATTTGGTGTTGGGCCATATATCACATCGTCAATCATTATTCAACTCTTAACAATTGCATTTACTAAGTTAGAGGAAATATCTAAGGAAGGTGAAGACGGTAGAAAACGGATTAATAGAATAACGCGGTATTTAACGCTGGTTATTGCAACTATGCAAGGTGGAGCTACAACTCTTTTGCTCTATAATCAAAATATTTTATTGGCGCAGACGCCACTTTACTTTTGCTTAACGTTACTTTCATTTGTTGCTGGTTCATTGTTAGTTATGTGGATTGGAGAACAGATGGGTGTAAAAGGTGTTGGAAACGGGATTTCTTTGATAATCTTTGTTAATATTGTGTCAACGTTACCACAAACCGTAACCACACTGAGAAGTACAGATATACCAATTGCAGTTATAGCAGTCGCATTAATTGTAATCATGATAGGTTTTGCAGTTTTAATGTCTCTTGGAGAACGTAGAGTCCCTGTACAATATGCTAAGAGGATGTCTGGAAGAAAAATGTATGGTGGGCAAACTCAAAATATCCCTATTAAAGTAAATTTAGCTGGGGTATTACCTGTGATTTTTGCCATGTCACTCATTCAATTTCCAGAGATAGTCACCAATATATTTATAAAAAACCCATCTGAAAGTTGGCTTATGGTAATAGATAATCTTAGATGGACTACTCCTATAGGTGGAACTATATATGTAGTATTAATTTTTGCATTTGCTTTCTTTTATTCTTCGATTGCATTTAATCCAGTGGATATTGCAGCAAATATGAAAAAAAGTGGAGGATTTATTCCTGGAATTAGACCTGGTAAACCAACCTCGGATTACCTTTCAAAAATAGCGACTCATGTTACACTAATGGGTGCAATTTTTCTATCAATTCTAGCTTTAACACCTGTTCTTTTTCAAGTTTTTTTGAATTTACCAATCGCCTTTGCAGGCACCTCTTTATTAATCGTTGTAGGGGTTGCGTTGGAAACGGTCAAGGGAATAGAATCTCAAACACTTATGAGATCATATAAAGGATTTTTATAATAGAAGGGAATGTAGATAAAAATGAGACTAATTTTATTGGGAGCACCAGGAGCGGGTAAAGGAACACAAGCGGAGATGCTAACTGAGTTGTTTCATATTCCAATTATTTCCACAGGAAATATGTTTCGTGCTCATTTGTCACAAGGCACGGAGCTTGGAATAAAAGCTAAGACTTATATGGATGAAGGAAAACTTGTCCCTGATGAGTTAACTATTGAAATAGTAAAAGATAGAATTGTAAAAGATGATTGTAAAAATGGAATTATCTTTGATGGTTTTCCGCGTACAATTGCGCAGGCACAAGCGTTAGATGACCTATTAAAAGAGCTTGATATAACTCTTGACAAAGTGATTGATGTTGAAGTGCCTGATGAAGAAATTGTAACACGTATGTCAGGAAGAACAGTTTGCTCTGGATGTGGTACTCCATACCATAAGCAGTTTAAGATCGAGAAAGTGAAAGGCAGTTGTGATAACTGTAATTCCGAACTCGTTCAACGAAATGATGATAAAGAGGAAACTGTAAAGAAACGTTTGAAGATTTATCACGAACAGACCCAGCCATTAATTGATTATTATAACGCACAAGGTAAGCTTGTGGAAATTGATGGAATTGGCTCTGTTAGCTCAATTAATCTTCGGGTAAAAAAAGCGCTAGGAGTAGAGTAATATGGCAATATCCATAAAAACCGAAAAAGAGATAGCAATTATGGGAGAGGCAGCTGACATTTTAATAGAAGCTCATAAATATATAGCTAAACATATGAATGTTGGAATAACTACACGAGAACTAAATGAGTTAGCAGATAAATTTATCCGATCCTATAATGCTGTTCCATCTTTTAAGGGGTTATACGGATACCCAGCATCTGCTTGTATTTCAATTAACGAAGAAGTGGTGCACGGTTTGCCAACTGAGCGCAAATTAAAAAATGGAGATATTGTCAGTGTTGATATGGGAGTCTTTTATAAGGGCTATCATTCTGATGCGGCAAGAACTCATGCAATAGGAAATGTAGCTCCAGAAGTTTTAGAGCTTATGAAAGTTACCAAACAAAGCTTCTTTGAGGCTATGAAATTTGCTCGTTCGGGATGTCATTTGGGGCAAATTTCACAGACAATACAGGATTATTGTGAGTCACATGGATATGGAGTTGTTAGGGACTTAGTTGGGCATGGAATCGGAAAAAAAGTTCATGAAGATCCTCAAGTTCCAAACTATAAACCCAAAGGCAGGGGAGTATTACTAGAACCTGGGATGGCTCTTGCTATTGAGCCTATGATAAATCTTGGAACTTGGCAGGTATATGTCAAAAATGATGATTGGACTTATGTAACTCGAGATGGACTGCCGTCTGCACACTATGAAAATACTATTATAATTACAGAAAATGAGCCTCTGATATTGACACTCGAACCGGAGGAGAGGTAATGACTGAAAAAGTTAAAATAGGGCAACTTGTTTATTCAAAAGCGGGCAGAGATAAAACTAAGCCATTAGTAATTATAGGAATTGAAGACGAATATGCGTTTGTGGCAGATGGAAAACACCGAAAAGTTGATGCTCCCAAGCGAAAAAAAATGAAACATCTTCAATTTACTAATACTAATTTTGCTATTATAAAGAATAGAATAGTTAATGGTGAAATAATAACAGATAATGTTTTGTGGCACACAATTTGCGAGTATTTGGAAGGAGGTTTGTAACTTGGCTAAAAATGATGTAATAGAAGTAGAAGGAACGATACTTGAAAAATTGCCTAATGCAATGTTTAAAGTTGAAATCGAAGGTGGCCATGTCGTACTTGGTCATATATCTGGTAAACTTAGAATGAATTTTATAAGAGTTCTGCCAGGGGATAAAGTTACGGTTGAGCTTTCGCCGTATGATCTCACTAAAGGACGTATTATTTGGCGTTCTAAGTAGAGAAAGGAGAACTATAATGAAAGTGCGCCCATCTGTAAAAAAGATATGTGAAAAATGCAAGGTAATTAAAAGAAAAGGCCGAGTATGTGTTATTTGCGAAAATCCAAAACACAAGCAAAAACAAGGCTGATTATAAAGGAGGTGTAATTTTAGATGGCACGTATAGCAGGTGTTGACTTACCAAAAAATAAACGTGTTGAGATTGGACTAACTTATATTTATGGTATAGGCAGACCAAGTTCAAGAAAAATTTTAGAAGCAGTTGGGATAGACTTTGATACTAGAGTTAAAGACTTAACTGACGAACAAGCAGATAAAATAAGAGCGGAAATTGAAAAAACTATGATGGTTGAAGGTGACCTTCGTCGTGAAGTTGCTCTTAATATTAAACGACTTGTTGAGATTGGTTCTTATAGAGGAATTCGTCATAGACGTGGACTTCCAGTTCGTGGTCAAAAGACAAAAACTAATGCAAGAACAAGAAAAGGCCCTAAGAAAACTGTGGCTAATAAGAAAAAATAGTCGTTAAATAAAGGAGGTTAAATAATGGCGGCAGTAAAGAAAAATGCCAAAAAGTCTACTAATAAAAGACGTCGTGACAGAAAAAATGTTGAGAAAGGAATGGCTCATATCCAGTCAACATTTAATAACACAATGGTTACCCTAACAGATGCAAACGGAAACGCTCTTTCATGGGCAAGTGCTGGTGGACTTGGTTTTCGTGGTTCTAGAAAATCTACACCATATGCAGCGCAAATGGCGGCTGAAACAGCGGCAGCGGCAGCTATGGAATATGGTTTGAAACAAGTTGAAGTTATGGTAAAAGGACCTGGCTCGGGAAGAGAAGCGGCAATTCGTGCTCTTCAAGCGGCGGGTCTTGAGGTTACTTTGATTAAAGATGTAACACCTGTTCCACACAATGGCTGTAGACCACCTAAGAGAAGAAGAGTATAATTGTGCCCCAAAGAGGATTAATGATGAAGGAGGGGTTAATGGGTGTTGGAATTTGAAAAACCCAGTATTGAAATAAAAGCCTTATCAGAGGATGGTAAGTATGGTTGCTTTGTAATTGAACCGCTTGAGAGAGGTTATGGGATGACCTTAGGAAATGGACTAAGAAGAATTTTATTATCTACGTTACCTGGTTCTGCAGTAAGCAATGTTAAATTTGAAGGAGTATTGCATGAGTTTAGTACTATACCCGGTGTTAAAGAAGATGTATTAGAAATAATCTTAAATCTTAAAGGACTGTGTATTAGAGATTCGAGCGCTACTCAAGAACCTAAGATAGCATATATAGAGGTAACTGGAGAAGGTGTAGTTACAGCAGAGGATATAAAATGCCCTTTGGGTGTTGAAATTTTAAATCCTGAAATGTATATAGCAACTTTAGATGGAGATAAAAATACTAAATTATATGCAGAACTTACAATTACAAATGGACGTGGATATGAAGGCATAAGTAAATTAAAAAAGTCTGAACTTCTTATTGGAGTAATTCCTGTAGATGCAAGTTACACTCCTGTTGAAAGAGTCAATTTTAAAGTGGAAGACACCCGTGTAGGACAACAAACAGATTTCGATAGACTTACTCTTGAAGTTTTTACAAAAGGTACTATTCGTCCAGATGAGGCGATAAGTCTTGCGGCAAAAGTTTTGAGTGAGCATTTAAGTATTTTTATCGATTTATCTGAGCATGCTAAGCGTGCAGAAATTATGATTACAAAAGAAGATGATACCAAAGAGAAAACATTAGAGATGACAATTGAAGAGTTGGACTTGTCGGTTAGATCATTTAACTGTTTAAAACGAGCTGGAATCAATAATGTTCAGGATCTTACTAATAAGACTGAAGAAGAAATGATGAAAGTGCGTAATCTTGGACGTAAATCTTTGGAAGAAGTCTTTAAGAAATTGGAAGATTTAGGTCTGTCTTTGAGACCTACTGAAGAGTAACAAAAGGAAAAAGGAGGGAAAAACAGAAATGTCACAAAGAAAATTAGGACGTTATGCATCTGCTAGAAAAGCTTTACTTCGCAATCAAGTAACCAATCTAATCTATCATGGAAAGATTAAAACTACAGAAGCCAAAGCAAAAGAAATTCGAAAAATTGCAGAAAAGATTATTGCTATGGGCGTTCGTGAACACAATAACTATGAAGAAATTACTGTAACTGCAAAAGTCCCTAAAAAAGATGCAGATGGCAGACGTGTAAAAATTAAGGAAGAAGGCAAGAAAACTGAGATCGTTTTCGAAGAAGTTCAAAAAACTATTAAAAAAGATAGCCCTTCAAGACTTCATGCCAGAAGACAAATGTTAAAAGTTTTATACCCTGTAACAGAAGTTTCAAAAATGAAAAAGCGCAAAGCTGTAAAGGTTGATTTAGTGGATAAAGTTTTTAGTGAGATTGCTCCTAAATACATTGATAGAAATGGTGGATACACAAGAATCACTAAATTAGGTGCCAGAAAAGGCGATGCGGCTCCTGAAGTTATTATAGAATTAATTTAAGTAGAAGTAGCTCAATTCCTTATGGGAAGCGGGCTATTTTTTTTGCATATAAAAAGGCAGATATATTTCAATCTACCTTTTTATTAAGTATTAGTTTGTGATTGTTAATTCAGTTTCAATATCAAATAAGTGAATTTTTTCTTTATCAAAACCAAGTCTAACAGTGCTGCCTGGTTCTGCCTTACAAGAAGGATCAACTCTACCAGTCATATTTATACCCTCACAAACCATATATAGGAAGGTTTCAGAACCCAATTGCTCGGTAACTTCGACTTGTGCTTTAACTTCTGAATATTTATCAATCTCATACTCAGCAACAGTATCCAAGTCTGCAGTGTGCTCTGGTCTGATGCCTAACATTATAGTTTTTTCGATATATGGCTCAAGTTTAGCAACTTTGCTTTCTGGAAGAACTAATGAAGATTTTCCAAAAGTTAATACATAGTTGTCGCCGTCTTTACTAACAACTGTTTCGATAAAGTTCATTTGAGGAGATCCAATGAATCCAGCAACGAAAAGGTTGTTTGGCTTAGAATAAAGTATGCCCGGAGTATCTACTTGTTTAATAATACCATCTTTCATAACGACGATGCGAGTACCTAATGTCATAGCCTCTACCTGGTCGTGTGTAACGTAAATAAAGGTGGTTTGAAGTTTTTGGTGAAGCTTAGAAATTTCAGTTCTCATCTGAACACGAAGCTTTGCATCTAGGTTTGACAAAGGTTCGTCCATAAGGAATACTTTTGGCTCACGAACAATTGCACGACCCATTGCAACCCTTTGTCTTTGTCCACCAGAAAGAGCTTTTGGCTTTCTGTCTAAGCATGCTTCGATATCAAGAATTCTAGCAGCCTCACGAACGCGTTTATCAATTTCGGCTTTTGGAGTTTTTCTAAGTTTAAGACCAAATGCCATATTATCATAAACAGTCATGTGAGGGTAAAGAGCATAGTTTTGGAAAACCATTGCAATATCTCTATCTTTAGGAGCAACATCGTTACATTGCTTGGTTCCAATGTATAATTCACCTTCTGAAATCTCTTCAAGGCCTGCAATCATACGAAGTGTAGTTGATTTTCCACATCCAGATGGGCCTACAAAAATAACAAACTCTTTATCTGCTATTTCGAGACTGAAATCCTTAACTGCTGTGAATCCATTTGGATACACTTTATAAATATTCTTTAAACTTAATCCTGCCATGTTTAAATTCCTCCCTAATTAATTTTTCATAGTGAAAGTATAGCACCTTTTTGGAATAAATGCTATTCGCTTTTTTTATGAAAAAAAATCAGTTTTTTTGGTAATTATAGATACACATCTAAAAAATACATGTCAATTAGACTTAGAAGGGAAGGATGATATAAATGGACAACTGTTTTTTTTAGATATACCTAAAAAGTAATGAACTTTTATTGGTATTTGTTTTTGATATTAAAATTTTAACGGCAGCAAAAACTAATAATTATTAGTATATAATAATAAACCTAAAGATACTGGTGGGCTGTTTTTTGTTTAGAATGTCCTAGGGATTGATAGTTAGCTTACAATATATAACTTCAAATAAAAAAACAGGAAGTTTTAGCATTCGCTTTGCTCGCGAAGGCTCCTTAACTAATCTATAAAACCATTCTAACCCTAGTTGTCTAAAAATTTTGGGTGCTCTCTTTACTTTGCCTGCCATAACATCAAAGCTTCCACCAACGCCTATAGCCACTTTAATATTTTTAAGCCGTTTTCGATGCTTATTTATAAAGACTTCTTGCTTTGGTGAGCCAAGGCCGACAAGTAGAATGTTTGCCTCAGATGCGTTGATATCCCTAATAATAGATCGTTCATTTTCGGGTTGAAAATAGCCATCACAATAACCAACTACATCCATATTAGGATATTTGCTCTTCATGTTGCGGGCCGCAGATTTGGCTACTCCTGCTTCGCCACCCAAAAAGTAAAATCTGTTATTGCCTTCTTTCATAAGATTTTGTACCAAGTCATAGCCCGCAACGCGCTCGCGTAAACCGTTCTTTGTTAAAATCTTGGATGCAATGACAACTCCTATCCCATCAGGAATTACCATATCGGCAGAATTTAGAATTGCTAATAGTTCTTTGTCTTGTTTTGCACGCATTATGATTTCTGGATTTGGAGTACATATTAAACGCAAGCGATTAGACTTTGTAAGAAATTGGTTGGCAGCAAAGACAGCTTGCTGCATTGTAATATTATCCACTAATACATTTAGTATATTGAGCTGTTTTCTCATAAGATCTCCTAACTGTTTAATAATAAATTTTTGATATAATGGATTGGCTTTTGAATATCTTCTATATCTATTTGCTTTTCTCGTTCTAAGTTGATGTTTTGTCTAATATAATCTATTTGCTCTTTAAGCTTGGCAAATGAAATTTCTTCTATTTGAATTTGATGCGCTATATGCATTTCATTCATTATATTTTCTACTTTGGGGTCATAAGATAAGGCTATTACAGGAGTTTGTACGACAATTGCCATAATAAGGCTATGAAGACGCATTCCTATTATAAAATCAAAATTCGCTGTATAGCTTAGCGTTTCGTTGATGGTTAGAGGATGCTCTATAACTTTGATATGGGTGTGCCCAACATGCTTCGCAACGTATTTGGCTATTTGCGTATCCTGGCTGGGTTGCATACAAATAAAATACACATGGTACTCTTGCTTAATTAGATAATTGACAGTTTGGATGATGGCATCTACTATTTGAGCCTGATTTTTCCAAGGCCTTATATATATACCAACTGTTTTTTTATATTGCAGCTCTTTCTTTATTTTCTTATTGAGAGAGGTATCCAATTTTAAGGCAAAAACTGGGTCGGGGGATATGTCTATTGCAGTATGCACACCCATATTTATAAGCAGCTGACGAGATTTTTGATCACGCACAAATATTTGATTGACTTTGTTGGCTACTTTCTTAATTAGATACCTATTTGTTTGATGATTTACAGGACCAATACCTTGTGAATAAAAAACTACTTTCCTTTTAAAAAGAAGGGCTATTTGAACTATCAACAGATAATATGGTATGGTCTTAGGGCTTGTTATATCTTGAAGAAGACTTCCACCGCCACTAATTAGAAGATCACAGTTTTTTATGGCGCTAATAATAGAGTGGAGGCTAAATCGATTTACTGCTTGCACATTATATGCAATGGTGGTGGCTTGAGGGTTATTAGAAAGTACAACTATTTCGATATTTTTAATATTTGCTCGCAACATGTTTATTATAGCAAAAAGAATTGCCTCGTCACCCGTATTATCAAACCCATAATAACCGGATATTACTATTCGTATTTTTTTATCCATTGGTTCATCACCATTATACCACTATAAATTATCTCAAGAATCAAACGCACCCTCTCACAAACACTATGCCAATAGATCTGCTCTTCACAAATAAAGAGACGATAACATCGGTTGTATGCAGATGACATGTCAATAGTACGTCTATTGTACATAGCATACTAGACCCACCATAATCCTACACTTCAAAGAACAAAACCTACGCGAGAGAAAAACACAACACCCCAGAACCACCAAACACAGGTAACACTTAATGCTCTATACAATAAAAAACACTACAAGTGAATAAAAGAAGAAGTGATGCCCCAATCCACCACAAAAACACATATCTATTGACGGCACGGACAAACACCAACAGAAACGCAACATCCCAAAAAAAACGATATCAATTCTCAGACACTGCACTCGAAAATACTTGCCTAATAACCAGTGTTACGTAATAAGAAAGATTTCCAGCAACCAACACGCATCGACTAAAGACGCATAATAACCCACTAGACACAGACGAGACCAGAAAGCGTGCAGCCTTCCAAGTAGCAGCCCCGGAGGGAGAGCAGCCACCCACTTTTGTCGCAGAAAATACTCGCTGGGAGATTATCCCCTGTGAGAGGCAAAAAACATTACGATGGCTACACCAAAACTGAGCGCAGGAACCCAACAACAAAACCATATAAAAAAAAGCTCAATTAGAGCAGCTTTGACTCCACGAAATAAATTTATGCCAAGCCGAAAATTTGCAAACCCCAAGATAGAGCTTATGACAATAGCGCCGATTGTTGTGGTTGCCGTAATTTTTAAAAAACAGATCAACGCAGAATCCACTGGGTAGTAGGCAAATTTACAAATTGAAGCAACGGGAAAAACTATTGCAAGAATCAACGCAGCGGCTTGTAATGTATATAATAATAGATTATTTGTAATAAATATAGCATTTATACGCTTGGGAATTGTTGCGGACACAAAATATCCATCAGCTGTCGCAGAGCGAATAAAAAGTAATATATCATTCCGGAGCGCTGCTATACCAAATTCGTCCAATGTGAAGATAAAAATTGTGTTGGTTCGTTCGGTTAATGCCAAAAGATATCGGTCTACCCTATCTGGAGTTGAAATATGCGGAACTGTTTCGTCGGTGTAAAGTCTGGCATATGCAAAGTCTTGGGGAGCCGCAGTAGTGAAAAATTCGACCAAACTTACTCCATATAATGCGGCCCAATCTTCTTTGATGCCCTCTTCAAAAAATACATAAGAAAAATCGCCGTTAACAGCAGGTTCATCTCGTACAATGGGAATTATATTTAAACCAAAGTCTGCAACATCGGTCAAATATTCAACTGCAACAGTGAGGGTTGTAACCCCTAATGCCCTAAATTCTGCGACAACAATATCGATAGGCTTCAGCTCAGCTTCAGAAATTGCAAGCACGTCTTCATAGCGAATGCCAACTGATACGTACTTATTGTTTATCTCATCTAACACTCTGATGGTAGTAAGCATGAAAACGATAAGTAGTAAGAAAAAAATAACGTATCGCTTCATATTATTCAAGAATATCGATTTCCACGATTTGTGAACTAATAATGTTAACCCATTTGGTATACCAGCCTATATGTCCTCCCAAATATAATTCTGTGCCGCAGCTGCCAATAAGAAGCATATCGCTTTCACGACCTTCGGTGCGGATTTTAATATACGCTTCGTATTTATCTGGTGCCGCTAATTTGTATTGAGTGCCGTCGTTTAGCACTTCTATATCTGTATAAGGCTTCGACCATACATCTATTATTGTTCCCATTTCAGTGCCACTAGATGTATACGCAACGCCGGCTTTCTTGAGTGCATTGACGGTATAGTCTCGAACATCGCGGATAACGACGGTATATTCGATGGTTTTTGGTGTATTTACTGCCTGTATATTATTTATAGAAAATATAGGAAAAAATCTGATGCCGACCCCAATGAAAAAAGCAATGATCATAATACAAACAAAAAGGTCTACAATATTATATTTAAGTTTCATTCAATAACCTCCATTTCTAAAATATGAGCTTTTGAATTGTATTCTTTTGCTTTAATAAATAGAGGAGAGCCTACTTTGAGATTGATATCGCCGATGGTAAAGTTGCGGTCGGTTTCAACGGCGTCTACTTCGATAGTAATGTAAGCATTGTATTTGCCAGAAATGCTATCGACCATTTTGTATGCTTCTAGATGCTTATCAAAGGTTCTGATTTGAGTAACTTCGAGATCTACATCGGTGATAGTGCCTGTATATACATTGTCGACGCTAAGAAAAACTGGTCCAGGCTTAATTTTATCGAGAACAAATAGGTCGTTGGCTGCTATTTCAGTTAGGAGCCGAAGCTTTACAGTATCGGGCGAAAAGTCGATTGGACCGCGGTTTAAAATCGTGATTCCAACAATGGCAACCACAACTAAGGCAGCAACTATAAAAAAATCTATTATATTAAATCTCTTCAATGTTATTCTCCTTTTTTTCATAAAAATTTTTGGTCTTTGCAACCATTTGATGCGCATGGTGATTCTGGTTAAATCGGTTGATAGCGTTGGCGCTCATTGCTGCATACAAATCGGCATCCGAAAGCAGATCTGCTATGCGGGCAACAAAGCCGTCCGCATCTGCTTGCTCAACGACAAACCCGTTTTCGGCATTTGCGATAAGCGAGGGATTGCCTCCAACATTTGATACTACTGCAGGAATTCCGATGCTCATAGCTTCTAGCAATGAGAGGCTTTTTGCTTCTGTTGTAGAAGTGTTCAATATGATATCGGTCACATTTAATATGTCTGATACGTTTTCTACAAATCCTACTATTCGGATTGTGTCTTCATCGAGATTTTTTTGACGGATAAGCTCGCGTATGTTCTCCTCTTCGGGGCCCTCTCCTGCTATCAAAGCAATTATCACCGCATCGCATAGAAAGTTGTTGAGCCAGCGTTTGAGCTTGTTTGGTGCGGAGGCCGCCGTTTCGACGTAGTGTCTGGTATATACGATCTTGCCTATGCCCACCAATTTGGCAGATACTCGAGCTGTGAAGTTTGCATGAGTATGAACAATATCAGGACGCAGTCGCTTGAGTAAACGTGCTATTTTGTAGATGTCTTTCGCTGCCCATGAGGCGTCTTTTGCTATATCTAATTCGATAACATTTGCTCCAGCTGCGGCTAACACTGCAGCCAATTTGCTTTGCGTGGGCAACAAAAAATATAAGTCTAAGCCTGCCGCATTGGCGTTATATAAGTTTAATAAATATCTGCCAGCTCCACCAATGTTGGTATCACTACATACGTGTAAAATTTTAATCACACTCACCTCTTTTACATAATGTACTACCTAGGGTTATGATCAACCAAAATAAAAAGACAATCCGGTAGTTATAGAACGGGTAGTCAAATAATCCTTGAACAAAGAATCCTACAATGCTACACATCAATGCTAAAGCAATAATGCCGGTTTCGCTGCGTTTGTATTTGTTGAAGCAAAGCGCTAGATGCTTTTCGATACGCCACATTGAAAATAAAAATAGCACCAATCCAATAACGCCGCCCTCTATAAAAATTTGAAAAAATGCGTTATGTGAGTGCTGTGCAGGAATATAATAATAGGTATAAAAAGGATATAAATACCCAAATGACGCAGAACCAAGCCCGGCTCCAGTTAAGAAAAAGTCTGAGCCAATGCGCAATGAAGAGAGCCAGATCTTGACGCGAATTGCGGTAGATGTATCTTCCATATTGCCGATGCTTAAAATTCGTTCGATAATAGAATCTGGCAAAATGAATGGCGCTAATAATATTGCAATGATTGCTAGCCCCCAAAGCTTTCCATTATAGAATGTGATAAATATAGCAATGGCTATAGCAAGGCCGATCCAGCATCCGCGAGAGAACGTTGCCCCCAAGCATATTGCCATGGAAGCAAGCGCGCAGGCATAGAAAAAGATTGCGTGAGGAGTTTTTCGAGTAAGCAATACTCCTGCTGTAATCATAAATGCGAGTATGAGATAGACTCCCAAAATGTTTGGATTATCAAGCGTCGAGTATGCGCGGTCTGTAATCGAAAACACAGAAGGATCAATCCAATTTTGGTTTATGCCCCACCCAAATACATATTGCAAAATTCCATAAATCGAAACCAAGGTTCCGGCAATCACAAAAAGTTTGACGCATCGAATTATAATTTCGCGGCTTGTTAGTAACTGTAGCCCAACTATATAAAATCCAATAAATAGCACATACACGGCAAAGATTGAGAGGCTAGCTAGTCGCTGAAATGATAAAACAGCGCTGAAAAAATATACTATTAAAAGCCCCATCAGTATAAATCCGATGTCATCTAAAAACCACTTATGTTCTGTGTTTAAAAGATTTCGTATAAATGTTGAAACAATAACCAACACGGTCAAGCCCAATATCAACTTGGTGTCAAATATCGGCCCAGAAAGTACCAGTAAATATAAACCATAAACAGGATTTAAGAATACAAAGCCTACAATCGTGAGCCCAGCTGCTACTGCAAATGCTGCAACAACTCCCGAAAACGCCAAAACTGCAGAGCACATAAGCCCAAGTGCTACCCCATAAGTCGCAGCTAAAACTTTGTTTGCCTGATAATCGATACATACAATCTTAAAGTCGGCCATCTCAAATAATTTCGTAAATATAGCGCTCCCAGAAATGAGTTCGATCATATCTACCTTGGCTATTAAAAATATAATTGCTATCAAAAAAATAATCAATGCAGGTGCCGATACTCCAGCAGTGGCCAGCTCATAGACCGCAACGGTTAACATAAAGGCCCCGATCAAAGTTGAATTAATCCGCATCAGCATATACAAATAATTGCGAAAGTGCCGAAGTATAAAACTGTCACGTATATATTTTGCATCGAATTTTGTGGCAACAACATTAAGCTGCTGAAACGGCCAAAAGAATATTCGAAAAGTTAGGCTCTCTTGAAGCTGCAGCCGAAACGGATTCACAAATATCATATGATAGAAGATACTTTGCGCCCATAGCTTTGAAAACAATCGGCATATTTTATCCAGACACTGCGACATCCTACTGGAAGTGTATTGCTGAATCAAAAATTTATTGTCCATTTGATACTCCTTTCATTAATTCGGTTAAAATCTTTACTCTAAAAATCAATGCCAACGCAAAGTATTCGAGAGCACCTAAAATTGTGGGTACGAAAACTTTTGCGGCAGACCCAGTGAGCGATCGCTCGACATAATATACTGTGATGCCCATAATTAATCCTGCAGTAGCGATTTTGGCAAATTCTAGGTAGTCTGCTGCTGTAATTACCTTTGCAAAGAGTTGGTTCAGGTGATAAAAGTTGATTACAAATGTGGCGATTGCACCAGCTGCAATAGAAAATCCCAAGCCCATAATTCCAAAATATTTTGGCAATATAAAGCATAACGCAATGGTGAAAACTGCTCCTGTAATTCCTGCGAGCATAGCAACTCGTGCGCGATTCTTTGCGTAGAAAATCTTGTTGAGTGCCTCGTTATATGAGAATGCCAGCATGGCGAACCCAATGCTAGTTAACGCTCTGCCCGTTTGCAAGCTGTCTGCTGAAGTAAAGTTGCCGCGCTCATATGCAAAGCTGACTATCGGAACTCCTAACACAATCAGGCCAATCATAATAGGAACGATGATAAATGTAATGCTTTTTAGTATGATGCGCACCAGGGATACAAATTCATCTGTAGCGGCTCGCGCAAGATATGGATAGCTCAAGTTGGAGATAACGTAGGCGAATATTCCAGAAATTACAACGTATAGGCGGTTGGCAAGTTCCATATAACTAACTGCATTTCCGCCATCGATATATGACGCCATTTTCATGTTGATCAAAGAAGAAACGGGGTATGCCCAAGAGCTGACTAATATTGGCAATGCCAGCTTGACTGCTGCGCATATGTTTGTACTGGCAACTGCAAAGCGGATTTTGTATCGAAAGCCAAATTTATAAGCTGCTGGGATTTGAACCGCAACTTGCAATGCCCACGACACAAGCATCATTACTGCAAGCCCATATATATTGCGATTAAAACACAAGTATGCTATGACCGCGGCGTTTGATATCAAGCTTAAGATGGCAGTAATATAAAACTCTTGATTGCAATTTAAAATGCCCACCAATGTATATGCGACGCCCGTAAAAATGATCATGGGGAACATGATTTGTAACAAGCGTGTGGCAAGGTCGAGTGTGGCCTCTTCCGCACCAGAAAGTGTAAAGCTGATTATGGGGGCGGCAAATATCATTCCTGCGACAGTAACTGTTGCGGTAATCATTAGCACCAAGTTGGTGTAGTCGGTGGCAAAGTCGTTGGCTTCTGCTGCACCAGTTGTTGCAGTGATTTGAGTGTATATCGGAATAAATGCTGCACTGACGACGCTACCCAGAGTGATGTCAAACAGTGTTAAGGGAATTTTGCTTGCCGCCAAAAAGGCAGTGAGCTCAAAGCTGGCACCATATATTGATGCCAAAAATATTTCACGAAGAAGGCCTAGTACTTTGGAGATGATGGTGATTGCGGCCATAAAGCTTGCCACTTTTAGCGTGTTTCGGTAAGTCAAAGTTGGGCCCAAACCTTATCGTAGAGTTTGATGTTGTCGAGGGTCATCTTTTGGATAGAGTAATTTTTGAGAACAATCGAGCGGTTGTATTCTCCGAGAACTATTTTGTCTGGTAGGTCGATCAAAGAGAGAATATCTTGTAAAAGAATTTGGGGGTTGCTCATAATTTCACCTCTGCACGTAAAGTTAGATTCCATTGCGGTCGTGAGCTTGGTGTGGTCAAAAATTCCGATGTAGCCTTCGTTGCCTGCAATAATGGTGGGGCATTTTGCGCACATGGCTTCTAGCGCTGCACGGCTGACCCCTACAAATATATCTGTGAGTGCTAAAAATTGGTTGACTTTGGTACTGGCCCCTGCCATAACGATGTAGTTTGTGCTCAGCTGTTTGTTGATATGATTTGCTTTGGTCTGAATATATTCAAAGTCCGCACCATCGCCAACAATGACAATCTGAGTGTTTGGTTGTTGCGCATATAAATCCGACGCTAAGTCTAGAAGTTGCTGCGCGACCAAGCTGCGTTCTCTATCTAGGCGACTGATATGGCCAATTATGGTTTTGGAAGTATCGATATGAAAAGTTTCTTCTATACTATGTGTATCTAAATCTTTTCTAAAAGTTTCTGGGTTGATACCATTAATAGTAACAAAAATATTCTGAGGATTAATTTTATAGTTGTCAATCAGGTATTGTTTCAAGTCTTGGCTAACAGCGATGCTGGCCTGGCCCCAATTAGAATTGAGCCTATATATTGGGCTGGTGCTGAAAGGGGCGTGGACGCTGGTAACAAAAGGAAATTTCATAGTCTTATGGAGCAAGCCAAGCGTAAATGCAGGAATGCGTGCGTGTGCGTGGACTATATCGATTTGTTCTTTTTCTATAACTTTTTTGAACAAAATATATGAGTCTAGTATGTTCTTTGGATTTTTGTCATGCAAAGGTAGCTTTATGTGCTGTATCCCACGTTTTTTTAACTCAGCAACATATACCCCGCCGTTTGATGCAACAATTGGAGTATACCCAAGCTGCCGTAGTCCGGTGGCAAGTTCGAGAACGTGGGTTTCCACGCCCCCAATGTCAAAACTCATTGTAGCAAGAAGAATTGTTTTGTAGTTTCGCAAAGTGTTCATCCCTTTTATATGAAGAATTATTACTTGTATTGTCTCTTGTATGATTACTATCTGTCAAGGGCTTATGTTTCTAAATGTGTAATAAATTCGATTTCCCTCAACTTTAAATTGCAAAAACGAAGCTTTGGCAAGGTCATCTTCAGAAATGTTTAGACCAATAGTATTTATATAGCGAACATTATCTATAATTTGGACTTCGTTTTTGTTGCGAGTGGTGGTAATAACAAATACGTTTTTGTCTAGAGATGCGAGATAATCGTGAAATGCGGTGCCCTCTTTTGTGTTGGAAAAACCTGTAAGAGGATTATGTTCGGTAACAAGAATAATGTGGTTCTTAGAAGTATTATCTAGTACGTTCTTTATATTTGACCACCCGAGTGTATTGGTATCGATAATACTGTGGTTGCTAGTATCCAAATAGACCAATTGAACGTCTTTATATATGGTTTGCCAAAAGCCAAAATTGGTGCGATAGGCATTGAGAATATCGAGCGGGATGTTGTCTTTGGAAGCCATAATTACCTGTGCGCCATTTGCAGTGAGTGCTGAGGTGAGTGACTGCTGTAGATCTTCGGCGAGCATAAAGCTGTTGGTGTGAGTGGGGCCTATAATATTGATATAATATTCACCAGTTTGGAGCCTAAAATTTTCTGTATATAACGGATCAAATGTGTGGTCGGTGGCTGTTCCAAAATTGCCAGAGATGTTATTGCCTCGGGTTGCAGTGAGGTTGTCGAAGTAGATAGTGTTGCTAGTTTTCTTTGCGGTGGTTGGTGCAGAAATATATAGAGAAGTAACTCTTGCAGGCAGATCTATCTCCGCAGGTAGGTCGACGCTCAGCTTGCGATATTGGTCAAAGTCGAGCTCGTTTGCTAGTGTAAGGAAATATATTTTGCCGCTCTGATCCATTACCTCAATTTTTAATGTATCTGCAGAATTATTTCCTCGAACCATTAAATTTAGACGCATAGAATCGGTAGGCAATATGAGGGGGTCGGGAAATGTTACTATTGCAGTAGAGCGAGTTTTATTTGGCGAAAAGGTATAGTTTACCGCAACAGCGCGCTTGCCATGATTTGCAAACCACGTTGATGCTTTTACTGAGCCAGAAACTTGTGGTGTATCTCCAAACCATGTTGGAAGCGCATCTTCAAACGATTCGATAGACACTTCGGCGGCACCAATAACTATGCTTGCAGCAGCAGTCAGATCATGATAGCTTGCCTTAAGCACTGCAACTCCAGCTTTGGTTGATGAGATCGTATAGTTATTGATCTTGAGAAGCTCTGAAGGGTCGGACAGTTGTGCTGCAGCGATTTCGATTTGATCGCCCTCGTTGGTTGTGCCGATAATTTTAACTGTCTGTTTGGCACCAACATTCAAGTTTATGACAGCGGGCTCGATTTCTATGCCTACTAATTTTTCTGCAACATGAATTTTAACTTCAGATTCTACACCGTCTTTTGACGCTACAATAAATGCGTTGCCTGCAGTCTTGGGAACAATCGTATTGTTGTCTGTAATGTCGGCTTCGATACCTATAATCTCAATATTATAATCGCTGAGTTCGATAGGATTTGAAGATTGGTCGATTCCAGTGATTGCAAATGTTATGGGTTCGCCTACTGCAGTTATGGAGCGATCGATAGTTAGATGAATGTCGTCGAGTTTGTCGGGCTTATTGATAGAAAAGATGCCAAGGCCGTTCATAACTTTGCGTTGCGCACCATCAGATGGTAAGTTTTGTACCGAGAGATCGAATTCTCCCCTGTCTCGCGCAACCATAGTAGTGGAGCCGCCACCATCTAAATACATCGCATCCTTGGCACCTAGATCCAACAAAATTTGGATGACCTCATCATGTGTGGCACCGGCAGAGTATTGGCGCCCATCGATGGTGATAAGTAATAATTCTCCAAACTTATCTGTTGTGGCAATGAGCGTGCGGGGATGGCGGACCTGTTTTCCCACGATGTTGGCAGCGCCCAAGTAAGGATGCCCATCTTGTAAAATTAGACCTCCGCCGCCGATGCCAAATATAAGTTCGTTGATTTCAGGAAGATTATGGAAGTTTGGCAAGCTTTTGTTGCTAAGAGCAGTATCAACGTGAACTGTTACTGGCATGCCGATAGGAAATTTGCGAAACATTTCTGATGCGAAGGAGTTGTCCATCACGACTGCAAAGCCATTTTTGGGTATGTCTACTGCCCCAGAAGTTTTGTGTAAAGCCACCACACCATTTTTGATAACCAGTGTGGCAGCGCGTGGAAACTTTGCAGTAATCTCATTTGTAGTTGCAGTGTATTGATCATCCAAGACGACAGGAAGATTGAAGTATGTACCGATTTTATTGTAGCCATTTGCATAGGCAACTTCACCGTTTGAAGCATGGAGCGAAACAGTCGTATCGATATAATCCATCAGTATGTTTAAATTTTTGTCAACAAAAACGCTTGCCATATTCATTTCTGGACCCACTTCTGCTAGCTCTGTTGAGTAAATTTGCTTGACAGCGCCATCGGCAATAGCGGCGCCAAAGCTAGGGACTGTGCTGGTGAGACTGAAAAAATCAGCGTTCACAGCAGCAACAGCACCTGTATCGGTGGCCATTTTATATATTGTTTGTTTGGTATCGAAAACGCCCGCATCGATGGGTGCAACTTTAACATTAAAATTAGTTAAATCAACTTGCAATACATTAACATCAAGCCAACCAATATTTGTTACAAGGCTGGTTTGAGTGTGTAAAACCCCTTCGGTTATAATTTGTTCCTCTTTGATTTCGTGAAAAACATCGAGGGCATAGGCATCATTTGTAGCTAGAGTGGTTAATATAATCATTAATAGTATTGTTAATTTCATATCATCCTCATCCTATTCAACGTGTTCGAAAAATATGCTTTTGCTGAAATCTTCTATGGCGGCCATATCTGGAATAAAGTACGAGATATGTCCTATATACTGCCCCTTTCCAGGTAATGTATAAAAATGGAGATTGTCTAAGCTAAAGTCTTTGAGATATCCATAATATTGGAAAATTTCGGTAATTGATATATCTGTTTTAATGGAGCTAAATAAAATTTGAATTAGGTTAGGTATCTTAAGAATAATAGACGGGCTAAGTACTTTGTCAGCAAACGCTTCTAGAAATAGTTGCTGCATCTTAATTCTGTCGACATCACCACCAGGCATAGATCGATATCGAACAAACTGCTCGGCCTTGACACCGTCTAGTAACTGCGGGCCAGCTTTTAAATCGATATACAAAGCTTGAATGGGGTCATAATAATACATGTCAATCGGTACGTCAATATAAACACCACCAACCGCATCTACAATTTCGCGAAAGGCAGTTAATGAAACTATAACGTAGTTGTCTATTTGAATGCCGAGCAAGTTTTCGATGTAAGCTAATGCATAATTATCTATGTTATCTATACCAGTATATGAAGACATTTCGTTGATTTTGGTAACGCTCATTGTGTAGCCATGTTGCTTGCGCATCGCAGTTTTTTGGGCTTGAGTCCACTCAACTCGGGTATCTCGCGGAATAGAAACAAGATTGATTTTGCCGGTTATGGAGTTGTAGTTGGCAACGATAATGACGTCTGTTCGATAGCCTTGGGCGTCTGTTCCAAGTACAGCAACGGTTTTGTTTACTTCTTCTATATCGGTTGCAGCGACAGGTGTGCTGACTTGTGTAGATGCAACAGCGGTGGTGAGTGCCGCAGGATGATTAGAAGGATCTGAGGGATCTGTAGAATCGACATAGATATGTTTTTGATAGGCCCAAATGCTTCCACTAAAAATTAAGGCTAGAACAATTGAGGTGACAATAAAAGAGTTTATAAAAAAGTTAAAAAATCCTTTCGATGGTTTTTGCATAGATTACCCCTTTTTCTGTATTTTTTAATTTGCATTAATATTATGCCACTATCTTATTAAATGTTCAAAAATCCACTTAATTATACCATAAATAATATAAAAATCAATTAACCTCCCCTTGAACTAAACTACAATATTATCTAGTATATTAAATTAGATAGAAAATATTAGGAAGGACATCAATATGCTAAAAATTGGTTCACATGTTTCTATGTCTAATGGATTAATAGGAGCTGCAGAAGAAGCGTGGTCGTATGGAGCAAATACGTTTATGATTTATACAGGAGCACCGCAAAACACTAGGCGTTCTCCAATTGAGAAGCTGAAAATAAAAGAAGGTCAAGAATTTATGAAGGCCCATGGAATTAGCGATATAGTAGTTCACGCACCATATATTATTAATCTTGCTGCAGCCAAGGAAGACACTTATGCCTTCGCAAAAGAATTTTTGAAGCTAGAATTAGCTAGGACAAAGACACTAGGATCAGAATATCTGGTGATTCATCCGGGAGCATATACTTCCGCTACCTTAGACGAAGGGATAGATCGTATAGTTGCAGCAATAAATAGTGCGTTACAAGAAGATGGGCCCACGCTGTTGTTGGAAACGATGTCTGGAAAAGGAACAGAGATCGGAAAAAATTTCCACGAGATAAAGAGAATTATTGCAGGAGTTATAATGAAAAATAAGATTGGAGTCTGCTTCGATACATGCCATCTTCATGACAGCGGCTATGATATTGTAGAAGATTTCGACGGAGTTCTAAAAGAATTTGACGAATTGGTCGGAAAGGATTATATTAAGGTGGTGCATCTTAATGGCTCAATAAATGTGCGAGGAGCCAAAAAAGATAGGCACGCGAATTTGGGAGCGGATAGAACTAATCCACGAGGCGAAGATAAAATTGGGATCACTGCAATTAAAAAGATCGTTGCAAATCCAATATGCCAAAATATTCCGCTAATATTAGAAACTCCGTGGTTAGATAAAAATACTAATTTGTATAAGGAAGAGATTGAACTGTTGAGAGGGAACTAAAATGAAAAATAAGATTGTGCTTGTTACAGGTTCGTCGCGTGGGATCGGAAAGGCTATTGCGAATGCTTTTTTAAAGCAGGGGGATTATGTAATACTAAATTCGGGTAATAGCGAAGAAGAATTGATTCAAACTTATGAAGAGTTTATGTCACGGGGTTACCCATGCACTTATTATAAGGCTGATTTAGCTATATACAAAGAAGCTTTATCCTTGTTTGACTTCATAGTGGAAAAAACTGGATCATATCCAGATGTAGTAATCAATAATGCAGGCATAAGTTATTACAAACTTTTTACGGAAACCAAGCCAAATGAATGGACAAAGGTTATAAATACCAATCTAAATTCTGCATATCACTGTAGTTATCTAGCATTGCCATATATGATAAAAAACCATTCTGGAATCATCATCAATATTTCATCGATTTGGGGAAGCGTTGGTGCTTCATTAGAAGTTGCGTATTCTACGAGCAAAAGCGCTTTGCATGGGTTTACTAAGGCACTAGCAAAAGAGGTTGGGCCATCTAATATAAGAATCAATGCAATAGCCTGTGGGTGGATCGACACTGGAATGAATAATCTATTTGACAACGAAGATAGAGCGATATTTTTAAACGACGTACCGTTGATGCGAGCAGGAAGTGTAACGGATGTTGCCAAAGTTTGTTTGTTTCTGGCAAGCGATAATGCAAGTTATATTACGGGGCAAATCATTACACTCGATGGGGGGCTAACCTAAGAAATTGATGTAGCAGCTGTAGATGATACAGTTGCTGCATTACAAAATAATGAGAGGGGTGAATGTAAAGTTGGTGGTTTACCTTTACATTTTTTTATGCTAAGATTAAGAAAAATTATATACAAGAAAAAGGACCCGAACATAAGATAGTAGTATGATGAAAAAGTAGAAAGGAAAAATTATAATGAAAAAAATTTTAATGTCTAAATTGATAGCAGCAACTGTTTTATTAAATATTTCGCAAATAGCAAGTGCTGTTGAGATTCCAAAACCAGAGGCATTTGAACTTCTTCCTGCTTTAGTACATGTATTTCCAGAACAGGCAGAAGAAGCAGAAGACAAAGAAATTGACCCCGATATAGAAGTAGAAAGCAATCTTATTGCAAAGCAACACTATTGGGGTGGAGAAGTTGGGCTTATAGAAACCTATGTCTACAATGAGTCTGATCAGTTAATACAAAAAATTGAAACAGAAGGAAATACGCAGTTAATAACAGAATACAACTATAATAAAAATGGTGACTTGGTACAAAAAGTTAGTTCTAATGGTGAAATAATAGATTATTTATACAATAAATGGGGAAATATGGTTCAGGAAATACGCCATCATGATATCTACGAAACAACAACAACGTATACTTATGAGTATGACGATTATAACAACCTAACAAAGAAGGCGTTTTTTAATACCCGAGACCAAATAGATGCGGATACCTATGTGTACAATGATCGGGGGTTGCTGAGCGCTGAATATATAGAGGGAAATAAATATCCTCGATGCAAATATTTTTATGATGAAAATGACAATTTGATAAAGATAGAGTATTATGTGGTAGAGAAAAAGTTGGCTACAAAAGAATTGTCATATGAAACTACCTATACATACGATGAGCTGGGTAGATTGATTCAAGATGATTTTTATACTTATGAATATGATGATTATGGAAATATCGCAAAACAAGTATCGATATTTGGTGCAGAAAGTTTTTATACTGATTACGTATACGAACACGTTGAGTTAGAAAAGTCCGAAAAGATAGATGCAATTATAGATTCTATAGAGATACCGACAACGCTGGGTGATGCAGAAAATAATATGACAATACCTGTAGTAACCGGCACGGCAATAGTAGATGGAGCAGCAGAAGAATCTACAACTGCAATAGTAGATGGAGCAGCAGCAGAATCCACAACTGCAATGGACTGGAAACAGGAATATATAAATTTCATATCAACCCATGCGCCGATACCGAGCATGTTTCAAACAGATTTTTACAAATTGGTGCATATAGACGACGATGAAATTCCGGAATTATATATAGATGGGCAATATGTAAGTGACATTCAGTATATACTGGCAAGTGGGGGGAGATATTTAGCCCTCTCTACATACGGACTAGAAGATGTGTATTACATTCCAAATTCAGGAAATTTGGTTGTAGATCAATGGCTGTCTGTTGAAGAATATAAATTAACAAAAGATGGATTTGAATTGGTAGAAGAGATTAATTCATATGGCTTTGAAGATAAATCGATTATATTGGATTTTGGTGTAGTAACGTATGGCTTTGAAGATATGAGGCAAGCGATGACAAAGGATTCTGTGTTGATGGGAGTTGAAGAGGAGCTTAAATCCTATCAGGAAATAATAGAAGAGATTGAGAATTATTAAACAGTATTGGGGGCTGCAAGAGTAAATGCAAGCCCCTATTTTGTTACCCTTTTAATCCAGAAGTCGCGATTCCTTCAACTAGATATTTTTGCAAGCATATAAATAATATAACGATTGGCATTATAGATAAAATTGACATAGCAAACATGGCTCCATAATCTGTTGAAGACGCTGGGTCAGAAAATAACTTCAATGCTAAGCTAATAGGATATTTGGCAGAATCTGATACATATAGCAAGGCACCCAAAAAGTCATCCCATCTCCATATAAATGAAAATATTGTAGAAGTGATGATTGCCGGAACGATTAGTGGAAGTATAATTCGAAAAAAGATTCCATATATACTACAACCATCAATGCGGGCAGCTTCATCGAGATCTTTGGGTATTCCATTTATAAAATTGTGGATAAGATACACGAAGAAACCTTGTATAGCAAAGAAATATGGGACGGTTAGAGGCATATATGAGTTGACCCAGCCTAGCTGATTATACCAAATAAATTGTGGAATCATCAATATTTGTGCAGGCAGCATCATGGAGACTAACATTGCAGCAAAGAGGATTTTCTTGCCACGAAAGTTGCAGCGCGAGAAGCCATATGCGACAAATGATGAAGAAATGACTGTGCCGATTGTGGCTACTATAGAGATATATAATGAATTACCAAAGTATGTGGCAAAAGTAGTTTTAGAAAACCCGGCCCAACCGGTAATATAGTTTTGGATAGTCCACACTCGGGGAAACAACTCATCTGATGTTGCAAATATAGTGGAAGTTTCTTTAAAAGAGCTAAAGAATAGCCATAATAGAGGATATATCATTAAGATGCCTGCAGAAAAAACCACTATATGATACGCAATTGTTTTTGGTTTAATTTTCATTTACAGACCTCCTTCATATACCCAAAACTTTTTGGTCAAAAATAAAATTCCAGTAACTAGGCCGATAATTAATAGCATAATCCAAGCGAGGGCTGCAGCATAGCCGGCATTATAAAACTCAAACGACTGTTGATACATATATACAGCATAGAATAATGTGGAATCTAAAGGTTTACCCTGCGTAATTATATAACATTGTGTGAAGGCTAAAAATCCGGTGATGGTTTGCATTATAAGATTGAAGAATATGGTGGGTGTAAGCAATGGCAATGTTACTTTAAAAAATGTTTGTGATTTGGTCGCGCCATCCATCAGCGTTGCTTCATATAAGCTATGAGGAATTTGTTTTAATGAAGCGAGAAATATTAACATCGATGAGCCGAATTGCCATACTGCTAGCAAAATTAGTACCCATATAGCCGTACTGGTATTTCCAAGCCAGGCAAATGACGTTTCCAAACCTATAGAGTTTAGCAAACTATTGAGAACTCCATCGGTAGCAAAGATGCGCTTCCATAATACAGCAACAGCAACGCTACCCCCAATGATAGAAGGCAGGTAGAATACCGCACGATAAA
The DNA here is from genome assembly GCF_030708075.1 of Candidatus Epulonipiscium viviparus. Classification (GTDB taxonomy): domain Bacteria; phylum Bacillota; class Clostridia; order Lachnospirales; family Cellulosilyticaceae; genus Epulonipiscioides; species Epulonipiscioides viviparus. The sequence goes on from NZ_CP117982.1 coordinate 2,638,374, forward strand.
ATCCCGACATTTTACTATTTTTAACAAGTAATAAGGCAACGGCAAGGGCAAAAATTAGTCGAAGCGGTACAGACATAACCGCATAATAAAATGTAACACCTACAGATTTTAGAAATTTTGGATCATCGGTGAAGATTTTGATATAATTGTCGAGGCCAATAAACTTGGGTGGAGATAAAATATTATAGCTACACAATGAGTAATATAAAGAAAGTAGCATAGGTATTATCAAGAAAAATAGAAAGCCTATGATAAATGGCGAAGCAAAGATGACGCCGGCAACATGCTCTTTTTCTAACCATATTCGAGTTCGTTTAAAACGTTCCTTCAACTTAAGTCCCCCTTTATTTATTTGCTAAGATTTTGTTACCAGATTCAAAAAATTCTGCGGCAGCTTCTTCGGCAGTGATGACTCCATATCCAATTTGTTCCATTAAATTGAAAAGAAGAGCGTTGATTTCACCAGATTTTGGAGGATCGGGAGGGCTGATGACAGAAGAATTGGTAGCAACAACGTCATTTACATATGTAGCGGCTTCTTTTTGGACATCATTAAGATAAGGCAAAAGCTCGGATGCCACGACATTAGAAGCCGGAATGCCACGTTCGGCTAATAAAATTTGGTTGGCTTCAATAGAATTAGTTAAAAAATCTAGCAATTTTACAGCAAGGTCTGGATTATTGTTATGAGCAGAAAGAGAGAAAAATTGGCCAGGTTTTAGATAGTTGGAGGAAGTAATATCATCGGAGGGCCAAGTAGTTAATGCTATATCGATATTTTCTAAACTGGCTATATTTTGAACAACGGTAAGTTCGTTGGAGTGTTTTGGTTCGCACCAAGAGCGAGTTTCGGGAGTATTGCCGTATACAAGAGGAGATTGCTCGTTGCCCACTCTTTCGACAAGTATTTCGGGACCGATTGCCCATTTTTCGGCAATGCCCTGCTCATACAACTGAAACCAGGTTAGGAGATCATCTTCGGAGTCTACACCGAGCGCGTCTCCAGCGGCATTATATAATGATTTGCCTTCTCCGCGCAGAGTATAATTTACCATATTAAAAGATCCAGAAAGCCCGAAGTCGGTTTTGACACCAGATTTTTCGTAGACCTCTTTGCTGATAGCAACAAATTCGGCGATAGATAAATCGTTATCTACAGCAATGCCGAGGTCGTCGAGTAACGTTTTATTATACGCCAATGCAGGAGCATTAATTCCGGCACAGATTGCATAGACATTGCCATCGACAGTTCCGCTAGCAAGTATGTTGGGATCTATATTAGAAACATTTAGCGCACCAGATTCTATATATGGATTAAGATTAACAATTAAACCGTTTTCGACATATTGATTTATGTATGCATGATCTTGTTGAATAACATCTGGGAGAGATTTTGAAGTTGCAAGAATAGCCAATTTGCCCCAATATTCAGACCAATTTGAAAACTGAGGATCTATAGAAATATTTCCGTTTTGTTGGCTAAATAAGTCTAGAGCATCTTGAGTAACTTCGTTTCGAACTTGATTGCCCCACCAGATCATAGATATGTCATCGGTAGCGTCAGGATCTGCAGATGCGCAGGCAGTAAGAGCAATGGATAATCCGAGCGTAAGAGTAAATATTTTGAATATTTTCATGTAAAAACCTCCAATTTTTTAGTAAAAATATTAAAATCAAAATCAATTTATTACAAGTCTATAACATGTAAAATAAATAGTCAAGGGCAAAGATAAAAAACAATATGCAAAAGGTATATAATAATTTATGTATTATTTAAAATGCTAAAAATAGAAAAATTTAACAAAAATATTGATTTTGTCCAAAAAACATGGTATACTTTTGGTAAAATATTATTTATAGTTAAGGAGGAATTAAAAATGAAGAATTGGAAAATACGCTACAAATTATTAGTTTTGGCATCAAGTTTAATTTTGGCATTATTATTTACAGGAATTGTTTCGCTGATATTTATGGCAAGCATAAATAATGGTACAACCGAAGTATCAGAAAATTGGCTGCCCTCGGTAATTATAGCGGAAGAGCTGAACACAGCAACGTCAGATTTTCGTATAGCTGAAAATAGTCATGTTATCGCACAAGATGAATCTACTATGCATATTTTAGAAAATACTATGAATGATATAGTGAAAAGAATAGATGGTATGTTTAATTACTATATCACTAATTTAATTACTAATGAAACTGACAGAAAATTAATTGAAGTATCCCAGGATATGTGGGAACAATATTTGGAATTACATAATGTGATGATAAAGTATAGTTCAGATAATAATATACAGGCGGCATATGAAATGCTAACTGGAGAATCATCGATATTATTTAATGAATTTTCAGAAACATTTTTGAGTTTGGTAGATTTTAACAAAAAAGGTGCAGATCAGGCGAATTTAGATGGAAATAAGTTGTATTCTGACGCAATATTATTTATGGTGATTATAACTATTTTAATAACTGTTGTGGCATTATTGTTTTCGTTTTATATTGTGAAGTTGATAGCAGACCCGATTAATGAGATTGAAGAGGCCGCGATTCAGATATTGAAAGGTGATTTGAATACTGATATTCGATATAATTCAAAAGATGAGCTGGGAGTATTGGCTAATAATATGAAGCTTCTATGTCAAATGTTTAAAAATATGATTATTGACATCGACGAAAGGTTGGATAGATTAGCAAAAGGTGATTTTAAAGAGCTGAAAAAAATGCAAAGTTTTTATGTGGGTGATTTTAAAAGTGTGTTTATAAATATGGAAAAAATTCAAGTTAGTCTTGCGGAAACGTTAGTTAACATAGATGTGGTTGCAACACAGTTGGCAACGGGGACTATTCAAGTAGCTCATGGTGCTCAGGGCGTTGCTGGCGGGGTTGTGGAGCAAGCTGCATCTGTACAAAATTTGTCTGCTGCTATGGAAGAAATGACAGCAAAGATCACTCAAACAGCCGATGATACTGGCGAGGCAAAGGTATTTAATGAAAAAACCCAAAAAGCGTTGGTAGATAGTAATAATCAAGTTAGTGAAATGGTTATTGCCATGAAAAATATCATTACAAACTCTGATGAAATTAAGAAAATTATTCAAGATATTGATGATATAGCGTTTCAAACGAATATTCTATCTTTGAATGCTGCAGTAGAAGCGGCAAGAGCTGGTGAAAGCGGAAAAGGATTTGCTGTTGTGGCGGAGGAAGTTCGAAATTTAGCCAAAAAATCGGCGAAATCGGCAAAGGATACAGCAGAGCTGATACAGCAAACAGCCGAAGTTATAAGTGTGGGCAATGAAATAGCAGGCCATACATCAGATTCTATAAGCGCTGCCATGGAAAATGCAAAGGAATTGAGTACGTTGGTTGATAGCATCGCAGATGCCGCAGAGGATCAGGCACAGAATGCTATTCAAATTAATGCAGAAATAGATCAAATATCAAAAGTAGTACTGACAAATTCAACATCAGCCGAAGAAAGCGCAGCGGCAAGTGAAGAGCTATCAGAACAATCTCAGGCACTTAAAAATTTGATAGGAGAGTTTAAATTTTGAAAAATATAGTGAAAGGGGCCTTCTAGATTTAGAAGGTTCTTTTTTGATTAATAAATTGCGATGACTTTGGAGAAAATAATTATTAGACATTTTTCGCATAGTATGGTAATCTAAGTCTATTGAGTATAAGGAGGTATAAATTTTATGCAAAAAATTACCAATGAACAAGGAAAGATTGAAATAAATGAGGAAGTCATTGCTAGTATATGTGGAATTTGTGCTGGAGAGTGTTATGGAATCGTTGGTATGGCATCAAGAAGTGTAAAAGATGGAATAGTTAGATTGCTATTACGAGATAATATTACCAAAGGGATAGCAGTGAAGTTAAATGAGGATCATATAGATGTTGAGTTTCATATAATTGTAGAATATGGCACCAAAATTTCTGCTGTCACTGATAATTTGATGAACACAATAAGGTATAAATTAAAAGAGATGTTAGATATAAAAGTTGAAACAATTACAGTTTTTGTAGAAAGTGTGAGGTTAGATAGCTAAAATGTTAGATAGGAAGGAGAAAAGCACGTGAACACAACTCAAGCAGTAGATGCGAGATTACTTCAAAAAATGATAGTTAGCGCGGCCTTATTATTAGATGAAAAAAAGGAAGCAATTAATGAGCTGAATGTGTTTCCGGTTCCTGATGGAGATACTGGAACTAATATGTCACTTACAATGCTTTTTGCAGCCAAAGAAGTAGAAGAGGTAGAAAACGTAACAATAGAATCCATAGGCAAGGCATTTGCAGGAGGAGCCCTAAGAGGTGCGCGAGGAAATTCGGGGGTGATTCTATCTCAGATTATTCGAGGCTTTGTTAAGGGATTGGGAACAAACGAAACTGTGGACGCACGAACAGTCGCAAGGGCAACAAAGCTGGCTGTCGCTACTGCCTATAAGTCGGTAATGAAACCCAAAGAAGGAACAATCCTGACTGTGGCAAAAGAGATATCAAATGCAGCGCTGTCGATTTATAAGACTGCAGCTGATGCGCAAACATTTCTAAAAGAGGTTATTATGCATGGGTATAAAGTGTTGGAGCAAACACAAAATATGCTTCCGGTATTAAAAGAGGCAGGCGTGGTGGATGCGGGTGGAGCAGGATTAATGACTATATTGGAAGGTGCAGCCAGAGTTATATTGGGTGAAGTGGAGATAGAAATTAAGCGACCGCTAAAGAAAAAGTCAACCGTTGCCATGACAAAGTTTAATACAGACGATATAACTTTTGCGTATTGCACAGAGTTTATTGTGAAACGAGAAGATAAGCCATATAATGAGGCAAAGGTAAAGGAATATTTGGATGGAATAGGGGATAGCATAGTTGTAGTTTCGGATGATGATTATATTAAGGTTCATGTTCATACAAATGATCCAGGAAATGTTTTGAGCTATGCGTTGAAATTTGGAGCGCTAAATAGTGTAAAAATAGAAAATATGAAAGAACAGCATACTGCAATACTCGAAGAAGAAAGTAAAGATAAATTTGTAGACAAAAAACTGGGGTTTGTGTCTGTTGCTGCAGGCGAGGGGTTTGTAGATATTCTCAAAAGCCTCAATGTGGATGTTATAGTAGAGGGTGGTCAAACTATGAATCCTAGCACAGAAGACATAATAGATGCGATATATAAAACACACGCAGAGCAAGTTATTTTGATGCCAAATAATAAGAATATAGTTTTAACAGCTAATCAAGCGGCAAAAGTTGTTGAAGATGAAGTCAAAGTAATAGTGATCCCAACGAAAAGTATTGTGGAAAGCATTTCGGCTATGCTGGCATATGATGGAACTAGCGTCGATGCAGAAGCAATAGCAGCTGATATGAACGAGGCCGTTGATGCAATAACGACGGCACAAATCACTATTGCAGTTAGAGATACCACTATGAATGGAGAGGAAATTAAAGAGGGGCAATATTTGGGAATTTTGGGCGGAGAAATCGTGTCACACAAGCCTAGTTTAGAAGATACGTTTATAGAAGTGCTCTCTAAGTTGGATCAAGATAGCGATATAATTACGATTTATTATGGAGAAGATATAGAAGAAAAATCGGTAGCAAAGTATCAAGATATAGTAACAAAAGCATTCCCGCAGGCCGAAGTAGAGTTACACGCGGGTAAGCAGCCGGTATATTATTTTATAATTTCTGCAGAATAAACTATGGATATAGTTAGTGAGCATATATTCTTATTTCCTTTTGCTTGGGAAATAAATACAAAAAATAGGAATTATAATTTTAATCCACAAGTGCAAATTAATCAGTCAATGTTCAAATATCTGCATGGTTGGAGATGTGAGGAATTTATTATAGATTCGAATGAAAATTATAATGAATTTATATATTTTTATAGGCCTGTTAGAAACGTGCTATATTCCAAAGAGGCTGCCATAATCAAAAATTATATATATAATTATCTCGATGAAAATACGACATGTAAGATAGAAATTGATGCGCAAGAATATTTGTTGAAGGTAAAAAAAATTGAGTTAAAAATGGTAAAAACGGGTGTGGGAATACTGAGTATTGATTTGCAAAATTTTGCATATATGCTAGAAGATGATATAAAGAAAATTAATTCGTTTTCGCAATGTGTATACCCTATCTCGTTGCCTATAAACAATCAAAATTACCCGGCTAAAATTACATTTATATTTAAGGATAAAATTATTGTTACGAATATATTGGAAAATAATTACATGAACAATGTTAGTCAAATAGCATCATTTTTGTTGAAAATCTTAGGAAATAGCTTTATAACATCCGAACAAAAGGGTAGGCATAAAATTTTAATTGAGCCATTAATAGGAAGCAAAATGGTGACGTTGTGTGTTGTAAAAAATAATGAAATATATAACAAAAAGTCGGCCAACGCAAATCCAACTTATTTCCATCTAAATTCGCCTGATCTGCACCTTCTTTGTTAAAATCTACCAAATCCAAAAATGTTTCTGAAAATTCATTAAATAATACCGATGATTCTCCAGTTAGTATTTCATATGCCGACTGTGTATTATTATCTGAACTATACTTTATCATCACATTATGTAATTTCAAATATTGTTCCCACATATCCTGGGATTTTTCAATTAATTTTCTGTCAGTTTCATTAGTAATTAAATTAGTGATATAGTAATCAAACATACCATCTATTCTTTTCACTATATCATTCATACTATTTTCTAAAATATGCATAGTAGATTCATCTTGTGCGATAACATGACTATTTTCAGCTATACGAAAATCTGACGTTGCTGTGTTCAGCTCTTCCGCTATAATTACCGAGGGCAGCCAATTTTCTGATACTTCGGTTGTACCATTATTTATGCTTGCCATAAATATCAGCGAAACAATTCCTGTAAATAATAATGCCAAAATTAAACTTGATACCAAAACTAATAATTTGTAGCGTATTTTCCAATTCTTCATTTTTAATTCCTCCTTAACTATAAATAATATTTTACCAAAAGTATACCATGTTTTTTGGACAAAATCAATATTTTTGTTAAATTTTTCTATTTTTAGCATTTTAAATAATACATAAATTATTATATACCTTTTGCATATTGTTTTTTATCTTTGCCCTTGACTATTTATTTTACATGTTATAGACTTGTAATAAATTGATTTTGATTTTAATATTTTTACTAAAAAATTGGAGGTTTTTACATGAAAATATTCAAAATATTTACTCTTACGCTCGGATTATCCATTGCTCTTACTGCCTGCGCATCTGCAGATCCTGACGCTACCGATGATATATCTATGATCTGGTGTCATATCGCGAATTCCAATTATCTTCGTCCGAGCTGCTAAAGTCTAATTCAATAATAAACTCTAAGACATCATTTCTATCTACATCTAAAGAAATTCCATCAATATCGATTTCTGTTTCTTGTTCTTTGCCGTCGTCATCTGTATATTCGAGAATCACAACATCGTCAAAATCATCACTAAACATATCTTCTAAATAGTCTGTCATTCCGTCGAGATCTGGGAATGCTTCGATTTCTTCGAGTTCTAAGTCGCCGTCATCATATTCGAATGATACTAGCTCGTCATTGTTATCAGCATCGGTGATGGAGCCTTGTATAGAATGACGCTCGGCAAGGGTGCCCACAAGTTCTTCGGCAATGGCATCGCAAACATCTTCGATAAATCCTTCTACTTTAGAAGTGCTAAGATCATTAAAGTCTTCTAGGAAATCATCTCCATCAAATTCGATTTCGAGACTAACATAGCTTGATTTTACAGATACATCAAAGGTCCAATCGATGCGTTCTTCTTCTTCGAAGTCTTCGAGAACCTTATCCAGTGCTTTGCTATCAATTTCTTTAAATCCGCCACTAGATGATGAGTTGTTGCCATAGTTAGGATAATTTGGAGTAGTGGTAGTTTGGCCCCAGCTTGGAGTAGTGGTAGTTTGGCCCCAACTTGGAGTGGTGGTAGGTTGACCCCAGCTTGGAGTGGTGGTAGGTTGACCCCAGCTTGGAATAGTACTAGGAGTAGATTGAGAATACCCGGGCGCAGTGGATGTTTCGTATTGCTGCAGCTTTGCAGTTAAATCGGCAACGACCTGCTCCAAGGCTGCTATTTCAGTGGTATACATCAATTCATTTGTTGAAGATAGACCACCAGTGAGTTCAACAGTTTGAGTTGCAATATTCCAATTGGCACCTATATTGAATAGCTCGCCTATATCACGAACACCTACATATGTAACACCATCAACAATAAATGGTTCATAAGTTAAACTTTTATATTCGTCGTTTACACTAACCCGAATGTTATTGTAATACGCTTCTAGTGGTCGAAAAGAACCTGCAGCAAAGACTGGAATACTGGACATAAGTGATGTGGCAGCTACCAGACATAATGCTTTATTTTTTAATAATTTCATAATAGTTCCTCCTCAAAATGTTTATTGCTTTATTATATCAGATAAAAAGAAATTTGACAATTAAAATGTCATGAAAGTAATAAAAAAGTAATAAAGTGTTGTTGAAAAAGTTGAATACCACATTAATAAGTATTCAACTATATATTATGTTTTATGCCGCAATATTATTAGAATTAGACACGGTGGCCTTAAATTCTGGTTTGCGCCAAAACATAAAGAAAAAAGCAATGATGGTTGCCATCGCCGAAACAATGTCTGATATAGGCTCTGCTAAAAATACAGCAAATACTTTGTTGTCAAAGAAATTAGGCAAAATAAATATCAGTGGTATAAGCAATATAATTTTTCTGAGACAAGCAAGGAACAATGAAATCTTTGCATATCCCAGAGCTATGAATGACATTTGTAGTGCCATTTGAAAGCCCATAGCAAATATTCCAAACATATATGTTCTAATTGATGGAATAGCAAGCGTCATTAATTCGGGATCTCTATTAAATATAGAAATAAACGTTGCTGGAAAAGTTTCTAATAAAAACCAAAATGCTATAGCAAATGTTGCACAGATGGCTACTTGCACTTTGATGGCCGATCGCACCCTATCATATTTTTTGGCACCAAAGTTATAACTGATAACGGGTTGGGCACCTTGGGTGATTCCTTGAAGTGGCATCATTAGCATAGACATGAGGCTGCTTATAATTGTCATAGCTCCGATGGCTAAGTCGCCGCCGTATTTTGCAAGAGATACATTAAAGACGATATTCAAAATACTTTCTGTAGATGTCATTATAAATGGAGATACGCCCAAAGCCATGACTGGCAATATAACTTTAGGTTGAATTTTTAAATTTTGTTTACGTATTTTGAGTTTAGACTTTTTGCTGCGTAAAAACCATATCACCCATGTTGCAGAAACGCCCTGAGAAATTATTGTTGCGAGTGCGGCACCTTTAACTCCCATTCCGAATGCAAAAATGAAAATTGGATCCAAGATTATATTCAGTATTGCACCAATTAGTACAGTGAGCATACTAAATTTGGTAAATCCCTGAGTTGTTATAAACATATTAAGACCAAGTGCGATTTGTACAAAAAGTGTGCCAAAAGTATATACTTGCAAATAGTCTATTGAGAACTTGATGGTTTGATCACTGGCACCAAACATATATAGGAGTGATTCTCCAAATATTAGTAATAAAATCATCATCATAATTCCAGATGTTATTAAGCACATTGTGCAGTTACCTAAAATTAATTCTGCTTGTTTATTATCACCCTTGCCCATGGCTATTGCAGCTCGTGGAGCACCGCCCATTCCAAATAGCGATGCAAAGGCAGAAACTATCATAATAATGGGAAAGCATAAGCCAAGCCCGGTAAGTGCTAATACTCCATCAGTTGGCATGTTTCCTATATACATTCTATCAACAATATTATATAGCATATTGACAATTTGGGAGGCAACGGTGGGAATGGCCAATTTAAGAATCAGCTTTCCTACCTGTCCTTCGCCTAAATTAATTTTACTTGTCATTTATAAACCTCTTTCTTTTGTTGTTTAATTATGTAGCAAAAAAATATGATCGGATTATTGTAGAGCCCCCTGATTGATAAAAGGGGGTAAAAACTTATTTGAAAGCAATACACTCGACTTCTACTAAAACATTTTTAGGAAGCGTCTTTACCGCAACACAAGAGCGAGCGGGTTTTTCTGTAAAATATTTTGCGTATACTTCATTGAATGCTCCAAAATCGTTCATATCGCTTAAAAAGCAAGTACATTTGATGGCATTTTCGTAGCAAGAACCACCAGCTTTAAGTACCTCGCCGAGATTTTTGATAGCCTGCTCAGTTTGTTCGGTAATGCCACCTGCAGCAATCTCCCCAGTTGCAGGGTCAATAGGAATTTGCCCAGAAGTAAATATTAGATTTTGATAAGCGATTGCTTGAGAGTATGGTCCTATAGCCGCGGGTGCAGTATTGGTGTGTATTTTCATTATATTTTTCTCCTTATTCTACATTAATTCCGTAAGTTTTACAAAGTGCTGGAAGCCCTCCAAAGAACCCGTTGCCTACAGCGTTAAATTTCCAGCTGCCATTGAATTTTTGAAGTTCTGCAAATACGATAGCTGTTTCCACAGAAAAGTCTTCGTCCAAATCATATTCGAGTAATAATTCATTTTTATCTATATCATAAACGCGTATATAAGCATTTTCTACTTGACCAAAATTTTGATTGCGCTGATCGGCTTCAAAAATGCTCGCAGTAATTATGATTTTTTCAACATGTGGTGGAACAGAATGCAAGTTTATTTTGATTAGCTCATCGTCTCCGTTGCCAATGCCGGTTCGATTGTCTCCGGAGTGTTCCACTGCACCACTTTGATGCCTAAGATTACCAAAAAATACAAAATCTGCCTGATCTCGAACTTTGCCTGTGGATGATACTAAAAAAACTTGACTGTCTAGATCAAAATCCGATTTTCCATCGTATCGGTTCGTATCCCATCCGAGACCTACTGCTATATTAGAAAGTTCTGAATTACATTTGGTTAAGACGATTTTTTGACCTTTTGATAAACTGATTGCCATAGTTAATGCTCCTCTATTATTGTGTTATTTGTTATACGTCGACTCCATAAGCGGCACAAAGTGCTGGAAGCCCGCCGCTGTACCCACTGCCAATGGCAGCAAATCGCCATGCCCCCTGATGTTTGTATAGTTCGCCAACAACCAAAGCAGTTTCAATAGAAAAATCTTCTCCCAAATCATATCGAACGATTTCTGTATTAGTGAGTTGATCAACTATTCTAATAAAAGAATTGGAAACTAGGCCAAAATTTTGGTTTCTTTCATTTGCATCATGGATAGTAACTGTAAAAACAATTTTTTTAATTTCATCTGGGACCAATGCAAGATTAACTTTAATAACTTCGTCGTCTCCGTCGCCTTCACCAGTTCGGTTATCACCGGTGTGTTCTACGGAGCCACTTTTGTGTTTGAGGTTCCCATAAAAAATAAAATCGGTTTCTTCTAAGACTTTGTCGTTGCTACCAACCATAAAAACACTTGTGTCGAGGTCAAATTGGTGGCCACCATCATATTTATTAGTATCCCATCCTAAGCCAATTAGTAATTTAGAAAGTGTCGAACTAGCTTTTGTTAGTGAAACTTTTTGACCTTTTTGCAAATTAATAGCCATTAATATCTCTCCTTTTATTTAATATAATTTTTACTATTGAGCATGTAAAGCAGTGGCTATATCTAATCCATAAACTTGACATAAAACATGTAGGCCACCACTGTACCCACTTCCAATTGCAGCGAAGTTCCATTCATTATTATACCTATAAATCTCTGCAACGACAAGGGCTGTTTCTATAGAAAAATCTTCGCAAAGATCGAAATGTATTTTTTCTTCTCCTGTTTCTTCATCTATTATCCTAATAGAGGCATTCTCCATCTGGCCAAAATTTTGCTCTCTATTGTCCGCATCATAAATGGTAACGACAAAAATTATCTTGTTTATATCAGCAGGTATCAAATCTAAGTCAATACGAATTACCTCATTGTCTCCATCGCCTTCACCGGTTTGATTATCGCCAGTATGCTCGATAGCGCCACTGTCATGTATTAAATTATCATAAAAAATAAAATCAGATTCTTTTGTGACTTTACCGTTTCGACCGACTAGGAAAATACTGGTATCTAAATCAAAGTCGATATAGTCATTTTGAGGAGATAAATCCCAGCTGAGACCAACTAAGATTTTAGAATTTGACTTAGATTTTGCAAGTTCTACTTGGTCACCTTTTTTTAGATTAACTGCCATAGGTATACCCTCCTTGAATATTATAATAAATTTTTGAGTCTATTGATTTCGTTGATTAATACTTGTTGTTGCGTAGTTAAATTCATATGATTATACTTTCTAACAGCATAATATCGCTGCTTGGTTTCATACATTCTTTGGTCAGTTTCTATAAGCTGATTAGGAATATCAATATTGGTATCATTCCAAGTGTAACCTACAGATAAATTTAGGTATACCATTTCGGAAAGTCCATTTTGAATTGCATTTGCTATTCTATTAAATTCATCTTCTGATTCATTTATGACAAAAGCTACAAATTCATCTCCACCAATTCTAAAAACGGTGAAAGGAATAGAAACTTTTAAATAATTAGAAGTCCATTTGATAAGTATGTCTCCATATTCGTGTCCTAAGTTATCATTGGTTTCTTTTAGGCCGTTGATATCAGCAAAAATGATTCCGAGAGAATGCAAAGGCGTAGAATATAAGTTTTGAATTTCTTTTTCGTAGGCATTTCTATTACGTAGACCGGTTAACATATCTTCATAGCTGATTTTTTCTAGCTCGGCTATCAATTGTTGCTTTTCAATAAAAGATACTATAAAACCAGAAATTGTTCTCAAAATACGAATATCTTCGGTATTTATATTAGGATTGCCTATACAGATTGTTCCCATAATTTGGTCATTTTTTCTAAGTGAAGCAAGAATTATGGAGTTTAGTTCTGCCATTTCTAATAAATCGTGTAATTCAGAATCGGGAGATAAAGAATCTTTATCAACAAAAATTTTATGTTTCTTAGTGGAAAATTTATACCAATATTCCATATATTCAACGGTGCGTCGCCCAAAGCTTTCTGCTGGATCATACTCCGCACGAAGAGTAACATATTGGTAAGTTATAGACGCTATATCATCTTGATAAGTCATTATACAAGAATAGTCTCCATCAAAAAACGTGCATAAAATTCTGAGAAGTGTTTCAATAGCGGAAGCTGTATCTGAAATGTTAATCAAAGTTTTTGCGCATTCACCTAATGCTCGATTATATGAGGTTTGAGTGTTTAAAGCTTTTAATTGGTTGATATCATCTGTAATATCAAAACATGCTTCGGCACGTACCATTCCAAATTTTTCGTGAGGTATCAATGTATCTCGTATTGCTAGGTGAGAGTTCATTATGGTGTTATATGCGTAGTAATTACAATACTCGCCACATTTTAATTTGCTATTATTACAAAATTGGCAAGGTTGGTTTTTGCCTTGAATAAGTTTATAGCATTTTGAATTTATATGGCTATTATCTGTGATATGCAAATGTCTGAGCATAGCATCCGACATGTCTAAAATTTCATGATTATCAATACGTGCAGTATAGCCTATAATAGGAATAGCATCACATAATAATTTATAATAATCTATAACCATTTTTCACCTCTCCTATATTTCATTTTTGAGACGTTCAACTTCTTCTTTTAGTATTTGTTGCTGTGTTGCTAAATTCATATGATTATATTTTTTGAGAGAATAATAGTGTTGCTTTGCTTCATACATAAGCTTATCGGTTCTGACCAATTGATTAACCACGTCAATACGTTGGTTTTCCCAGGTATATCCAACTGATAAATTTAGGTAAATCATTTCAAAAAGACCTTTTTGGATAATAGAGGCAATGGCATAAAATTCACGTTCTGTTTTGTTGGGGATAAATATAACAAATTCATCTCCTCCAATTCGATATACTGGTTCTGTCGTGGATTTGGATAAATATTTGGCGGTCCACTTTATAAGGATGTCTCCATATTCATGCCCTAAATTATCATTGGTTTCTTTTAAACCATTTATATCAGCAAAAATTATTCCTAGTGAATTTGGTAGATTGCTTTGAAGCTGTTGAATAGTTCGTTCATAGGAATTTCTATTGCGTAATCCGGTTAGCATATCTTCAAAACTGATTTTTTCAAATTCTAATATAAGCTTTTCTTTTTCTAAAAAGTTGACAACAAAAGCAGAGACGGTGCGTAAAAGCTGAACATCTTCGAGATGCATTGTGGGATTTGCAACTCCCATTGTACCCAATTTTTCTCCAGTTTTTGGATTGCGCAAAGATGCAACAACAAAACCATCTAGGCCAGATTCCTGTAATATTTTATATTGCCTATCGGTTTTGTGAAATTGGTGTATAGATTTATCTAAAAATACGTTATCATCACTATCGGAAAATTCGTACCAAGACTCTACTTCGGCTATTGAGCGATCGTTAAATCTTTCTTTAGGGTCATATGGAGCGTGGATTGTTCTATATCGATATTTAACAGTGCCAATGCCATTGTGGTAATGAATGATAGAAGAATATACTCCTCCAAAGAATATGCATAGAGTTTTGAGTAGGGATTCTATAGATGTTTGTGTATCGGTTTCTTCGAGTAAAATTTGTGCGCATTCAGATAAAGCAGCGTCATAAGCTGGGTTAGTTTGTAATGAAGGAACTTGGCTTAATTCTTTTGAAATAGGAATTGCAAGCCCAGCAATTACATATTCAAATTCTTCATGAGGAATTAAAGTTGACTTGAGAATATAGTATTGTTTTGATATTCTACTATAGCTATGCCAATTATGAAATTCACCATATTTTAAAAGCTTGTGAGGACAAAAAGAGCAAGGAGAGTCTAAGTCGTGAAGCACCTTATGACATGTTTTGCCTTTAAAATCCGGAAAGGATATATTAAGACGCTCTAAAAAGTTTTCGGAAAGATCTAATAATTCAAACGTATCTCTTTTAACAATATATCCTAAAATAGGAGTGGATTTACTCAAAATTTGATAATACGTATTCATAGCTACCTCCTAAATGAATTTTTATAATCAACCTTGAGGGTATTCAAACGCTGAATATCTTGCTCTCGTTCTTGAAGGGCCTTTTCTTGAATTTGCTTGGTTTCTTCTATTCCATTTTTTATAGTGTTCCAAGTTTGTTCTAGTGTATCAATTTTTACAGAGTTTGTAGAAGTAAGTTTGGCAATCATTTGGGCCTGAGTTACTGTATTTTGTGCATTGCGTAAGAGCATTTCGTTGGTTTTTTTATCCAGTGCATCCATAGCGTCGGCTTGAATGCGTTGACGTTTTAGCATTATTGCTTGTGCAAGTGCTTGCTTAAATATTGGTAATGTGATTATAAAGGCCGAATTAATTTTTCGAACTAGATTTAGATTGCTAAATTGCATCGTTTTCAACATCGGAATCGACTGAATGGCAACACTTTCTGCTATTCTCAAATCATACGTTCGATCTTGAAGTATTTGAGATGCTTGCTCTAAGTGTTGGATTTCAAAACTGATAGAAGCGTCGCCGGTAAGATCATACTCAGCTTTTCTTTCGGCTATATACGCAGTGATTTCCTGAACGCCTTGTTCGCCCGCAACAATATATTCGAGTAGGTTGTGGTAATATGCGACATTTGTTTTAAATATCTGTTCCAGATGCATATTAGATTGATGGATTTCTTTTTCGTAACTCTTAAGCTCAATGTATATTTTATCAACTTCACCACCAATGGTTTGATATTTACTTAAAACTTGGTCTAATTTTTTTTTGCTATTATTCAATAGTTTGGTAAAAAAATTTTGATTATCGTCTGTAATTTCATCGAGATCAAATTGATCCATTATGGTACTAAGAGTAACGAGCATGGCGCTGGATTCGTTTATTTTGTTTAACGACATACTGTTTAAAACAGAATCGGATACTTTAGCAATTTCGTTTGCAACGTCAGATCCAAAGCTTGCAATAGTTTCTAAATTATCAATATCAAGCGAGGCAGTAAGATCTTCTATTATTTGAGATCCCACTAAACTTTGCTTAAATTTTTCGGTATCTTGAGCGACATTATATTCTGATACTGCAAATTCAGAATCTGAAGATGATTCAGGGGATGTGTTTGGAGATTTTTTACCCATATTTATTGCCATAAATTTTTTATCCTTTCTAAAAAATTTAATTTTTCTTTTGGTTTTTCTAGAATATCACTAGCTGAAAGATCATAATAATAATTTCCATCTTGATGTTCTTGAATTATATCTTTGGTATAGAACCGTTCAAAGCTGCGATATCCAGTTGGAGACATTATGATTATATCATAGCCAACTAAATTTGCAAATGCTAAAAATATAGCATCTTCGATAGAATGCATTTTTTCTTTGGTGTGGAGAACAACAACTTTGGGATTTTGCTTTGTGAAATCAAATTTCTGCATACGCTTTAAAAAATCATTATCAAGATTAAGTAGTGTTTGCAGTATGAGATATTCTCTACCATGTGTTCCTGTACCTTCTATTAGTTTAGAGTTAATTAAAAGTTCAATTTTGTCTAAAAGATGGTTTTGCATATCAGATCTGAGATGTCCAAATTTATAATCACGATGGTTTTGTATCTCATTTTTGAGTAGACGTCCATTTTTTAGAAATAGAGCAGTAGAAAACATTTGAAGGTTATCTTGCTTTATAAACGGAGGTTGGACGCACACAGCTGTATTTTTTGGAATTATAAAATTTCGGATGCGTTCGGAATATTCTTTGAGATTGTCATTGCGTACACCAGAAATCTTGGCAAAAATTACAGGCATGCAAACGCTATCACCATCTACATTAAAATTAGGACGAAACTTGAGTTCTTCGTTCCATAAAATGTCAATCTCTTCGCAAGTAGTTCGCAACACAAGACTAGATGCTTTGCTTAGTTGATGCTGTCTATACAAGCCGGTATCTTTGTAGATAAGGGTATCCAAATCACGTTCGGCCTCGTAAGCGTTGGTAGTCGCAGTAATAGCATCGAGAGTTTTTGGATACTCGGTAAGCTGAAGTTGATTTTCATATTCTACTACACATAAATTAGTATCTTTAAAAATTTTTAATTGTACATCCGATAAAATTTCGTGTGGATCAGGAATGATTATAACAACATCCACATATAATTTGGCCAAAAATTTTAAAAAATAGACTTCGATTTCATTTTGAGGCGCACCAAATAGAATGAATATAGGTGGATAGTCGTGAGGTTTCGTAAATAAGGCATCTGCGTAGCGTTTGTAGAGTGCAAGAATTTGTACAATTTTGTTGGTTGAAATATTGAGCTTTTGTTCATGGAAATTAATTTCCTTAACTAATTTGACAAAAGCGGATCGTGCAGCATCCAAATATGCTGAATTAGAAATTTTGTCTATATTGCGTTGAAGGTCTATAAGGTCCTCTTCGCTGGTGATGGTCATTCTACGTTTTACTTGAGAAATTTCGTTTGGCCATATAGTGGGAATGCGATTTTCAATAATATAAGGTCGATTTGTATCTTCTATATGACGATATAAGGTATTCAATTTTTTAGCAAAAGAGACGGTATCGTCGGCTCCTTTAAAACATATAAAAATATTATTGAAATATCCCGGTTGTGCATTACGGTAATGGGTTTTGATGTTTAATCCTAGAAATGCATCGTCGTTGACCCAATCATTAGTATAATTTTTGATAATATTCCTCTCCAATTCTGCTTTAATTTTTCGGTCAATAAGCTCGGTTATATCAGATACCCTATAATTTTGAGCAAATTCTATCATTGATACTTCTTTATATAAAAATGATTTTTCGTCTGCAGGATCGAGAGTTTTATAGCGAACTTCATTCATTAAAGAAATAATTAATACGTCAATTCCACAGAAAGCCATGATAGATAAAAAGTCTATTTCATGCTTAGAAAGCTCTCCTATATAAAGAATTTTTTGACCGGTAGGAGTTACATTTAATACGCGTTGAAATCTAAAATATGCCCAACACATGAACTTTATATAAGTATTTTGGAGAATGCTTATGTTTTTTCCTAATTTTTGGTATTCCAATAAAGTATTGTACAGATGTTTTGCAAAAATAGTTCGTTTGGTTGATGGTGTACCCACAAGCCACTTCTTCAAATTTTGTTCTATAAATTCTTGTGAAAGTATAAATGTATCTCCGAGAATATCTTTAAGATAACGTATATTGTCTTCTGTGAGATTTTGTATTTTAGACTCTATTATTATACCAAAAGTTTTGGCTTTGTGATAATACGCTACTAAAAAATCTTCAACATATTTATTCTTGCCAGTAATTCTATATATAAACCCATCCGATCTATTTTCTTTAAAATAATCTTCTAGTATAGCTAATTGCAAATGCATAATCTACCCCCTTATAAATAAAAAAAAAGCCTAGCTGCCCCACGCAACTAGACTTTGTACTAATTAACTAATTCCTTTAAAAAGTTCCGTCGTTACAAATTCCTCAACGGGAAGCTTAAATGATTCTATCCATTTATCATAGCAATCTTCGCAGATGATAAATCTATGTTCAGTCATGTCCTTATTAGAAAAATATCCCCACTCTTTTTTTACAAGCAGAAAGTCATGATGAGCTGACATATGTGAGCTATTATCGTCTATGATTCGTCCGCAGCAATTACATTTTTTTATATTATCCCCCTTGCACACAAATTGCACCCCCCTGTATATTTGGGTAAATTCCCCTTATCCATATTATACCCCATGCCCCTTAAATTGTATAGAGGTAAATAATAGTATTAATTCAGATTCTTTGTTATAATTACTGAAATAATTGTACAAAATATATGTAAATACTAAATGAAATGAGGAAAAAAATGAGCTTATCAAACGATAGAAGAGTGGTCTTAGAAAGTTTTGAGAAAAAAATAGAGTATACTTTTAAGCGGATAGAGCTTTTGGATCTAGCTTTAACACACAGTTCATATGCAAATGAGCATCGAGAGCAGGGGGTTAAAGATAATGAGCGTCTTGAATTTTTGGGAGATGCTATTTTGGATTTAATTGTGAGTGAATATTTGTTTAAGAAATATCCAGAGTCACAAGAAGGAGATTTATCGAAGTTTCGTGCGAGTATCGTATGTGAAGCTTCTCTTGCTAAAGCCGGAAAGCGGTTAGAGCTAGGGAAGTATATTTTGCTAGGGCATGGAGAAGAAATGGGAGGGGGGAGAGATCGAGAATCAATTATAGCAGATGCGTTTGAAGCAGTAACAGGTGCTATGCTAATAGATAGTTCCTATGAAGATGTAAAAACCTATCTCGCAAAAACTTTAATAGAGTTTATCAAACACACTTCTGCGACCAAACTGTATAAAGATTATAAAACCATATTACAAATCGAATCTCAAAAAAATGTTAACACTGTGATTGCCTATGAAGTTGTCGAAGAAAAAGGCCCGGATCATGAAAAAGAGTTTGTTGTAGAATTAAAACAAAATGGAAAAGTGATCGGAAAAGGTAGTGGTCGAACAAAACGAGATGCTGAACAAGTGGCAGCGCATCAGGCGTTAACGCATGTATATCATTATCAGAATTAGGGTATTAAAATGTATTTGGAAAAAATAGAAATTTTTGGATTTAAATCATTTGGAGATGCAGTAAAAATTGCGGTGCCTTCGGGTATTACTGCAATAATAGGGCCTAATGGCAGTGGCAAAAGTAATGTTGCGGATGCTATAAGATGGGTTTTGGGAGAGCAAAGTGCAAAGACGCTTCGAGGTGGCAAAATGGAGGACGTTATCTTTGTAGGTACCGAAACACGCAAGCCAATGGGATATGCAGAAGTGGCGCTGTATATTAAGAATGATGAAGATGATCTAAAAATTAGCTATAGTGATTTAGAAATAAAGAGAAGGGTATATCGATCTGGTGAGAGTGAATATTTTATAAATAATGCAAACTGCCGTTTGAGGGATATCCAAGAAATTTTTATGGATACTGGTGTTGGCAAAGAGGGCTATTCTATTATAGGTCAGGGACAAATTGACAAAGTGTTGAGCTCAAAACCAGATGACAGACGAAGTTTGTTTGAGGAAGCCACAGGAATTTATAAATATAAAGTTAAGAGGCAAGAAGCTTCGAAGAAGTTGGAAAAAGAGCGAGAAAATATACTGCGAGCAAATGATATAATAGCAGAAATAGAAACTCGAATAAAACCGTTAGAAAAAGAGGTCACAAAGGCAGAACGTTATCTAACGGTTAAAG
The DNA here is from genome assembly GCF_030708075.1 of Candidatus Epulonipiscium viviparus. GTDB lineage: Bacteria > Bacillota > Clostridia > Lachnospirales > Cellulosilyticaceae > Epulonipiscioides > Epulonipiscioides viviparus. The sequence continues at coordinate 2,658,707 of NZ_CP117982.1, forward strand.
AAGAGCTAAAGCAAGTAGATATAGCGTTATTTGTAGAAAAAAATACTCAAATTGATGAAAGTTTAACTCAGTTAAATTTGGTAATAGAACAGCAAAATACACAGATCTCAGATACAAAGAAGGAAAAAGAATCGCTCGTAAAGCAAGATAAGCAACTTAAAGATCAAAAAGAGATATTACAAACCAATATGGAAGCAAATCTGCGAGAAACAATAGAGCTTGAACGCCAAAATGCCACCTCAAATAGTGAATTAACTATAATGAATGAGAAAGTGAAAATGCTAGATGAGCAGATAAAAGAAGCCAGAGTTTTAAAGTCTACAGAAGAAACTGCAATAGAAAATATTACAAAAGGGATAGCAGCATTGAAATCGGATATTGCTGCTATATCTTCTGTAAAAGCAAAGCAAAAAACAAGGCTTGCAGTATTGGTTGAAGAATATAATACATTTAAAGTAGAGAAAAAAGCAAAAGAAGATGCGATGGCTATTGAGAAAGATCACATCTTTACGATTAATAAAGAGATCGAAGTTTTGAAAGCTGAGTTAATTTTAGTAGATCAAATGAAAGATAATTTAAAGCAACGTATTTCTAAGCATCAACTTGAAAATCAAGATCGAGAATTGCAGATGCAAAAATTAGAAGCTGATACACGAGAATTAGAAAACCAAAATACTCAGCTGACTAGTGAAGCTGACAATATTGCTGTAAAGATATCTGTGGCGGAAACGGAGAAGACGACGCTTTTAGAGACGGCTCAAGAGTGTGAAAAGCTGGTTGCTACTGTAGAGAATGAGAAGATTCAGTTAGAACGCAAGAAAGAGTGGTTGCTATCATTAAAGGAAAATCATGATGGGTTTTATACTAGCGTAAAAGATGCTTTGAAAATAGGAAAAACTAGAGGTGTAGGCGTTGTTGCAGATCGAGTGGATGTTGTAAAAGGATATGAAATCGCAATCGCGACGGCATTGGGAGCGGGCTTGCAAAATGTCATCACCGAAACTCAGAGGGATGCCCAAGAAATTATAACAATAATGAAAAAGAAAAAGGTGGGACGAGTAACGTTTTTGCCAAGAGATACAATAAAGGCTGTTGCAATGGACGCGAGTATCAAAGCAAATTTAAAAAATCAGCCTGGATTTTTGAGGATGGCCAATGAAGCGGTGAAATGCGATGCTGCAGATGAGGCGATTTTTTCATTTATGCTGGGAAAGATTGCGATAGCAGATACAATGGAAAACGCAGCTGCAATTGCGAAAACATATCGGCATAAATTTCGAGTAGTAACGTTGGAGGGAGAAATTTTCAATATAGGGGGATCTCTGACGGGGGGAAGTCAAAAAAATACGAATAATATCTTTGCGCGAAATAATGAAATTGCAAACGCTGAGGACAGGATCGAAGACTTGAAAATGCAAATTGCAAATGCAAAGCAAAGATTGACTGGAATAATGGATCTGTTGGCAACTAAAACAATTGCGCTTGACAAATATCGACAGTCAAAGGATAATATAGAAAAAAATTTATTACAAATATTCGGCGCATATACAGTAGCTAGTGAAAAAATGACATATATGCAAAAAGCAATTGAGCAAACAGATATAGTAGTATTGACCGAAGAGCTAGATGACTTGATTGCAAAGCGTTCTGACATATCTGCCGCCATAGAATCAAAAAAAGCGCTTCAACTGTTGCGTTCAGTAGATACTATGGAAGAAGAAATGCAAAAACTTGAGCAAACTCAGCTTGAATATACAAACCAAATTTCTATACAAGAGATGGATTTGTATAAGATAGATAATGACATAATTGATCTAGAGCGACATATAACTATGAATAGAACACAAATTGCTCAAATAGATATTGCTAAGATAGAAGAGACAATATCTCAACATATAGCTACAAAAACTGCACGTGAAAAAGATGCTCTGACAATAATTAGTGTGATAGCAAAGGTGAAAAATAAACTAGAAACCACTGCGCAAGAAAAGAATAAATTAGAACGAGAACGAGTTAATATTACAAAAAACGAATTAAATATTGGAAATAAGTTACGAAATGTGATAGAATTAGTTGCTGCTATTGATAAGGAGTTGATTAGACAAGAATTGCGAGCAGAAAGCTTGGTAAAAGAAAAGTCCTCTTTAGCAGAATATATTTTGTCAGAATATAATTTGATAGCGGAAAACTGTTTTGTGAAGACAGATACAAAAATGACTGTAGCGGATTTAAAAAAGAAACAAACTCAGTTGAAATCTCAAATCAAAGAAATTGGCAATGTAAATTTAAAATCAATAGAAGAATTTAAAGAAGTTTCTCAGAGACATGTGTTTTTGATTTCTCAAAGAGATGATATTTTAAAAGCCGAAAAAATGTTAAATGAATTGATAGAAAAGTTGACAGCAGAAATGGATTCCATATTTAGGAAAAAATTTTTAGATATAGCAACCAATTTTAGCAATGTGTTTGCAGAGCTATTTGGCGGAGGAATGGCAAAGTTGGCTCTTACTGATGAAAAAAATATTTTGGAGTCTGGAATAGAGATCATCGTTAAGCCACCGGGAAAAAAGTTACAGAGTTTGAGCTTGCTTTCGGGTGGTGAAAGAACACTGACTGCTATTGCATTATTATTTGCGATTTTGCAATTAAAACCATCTCCGTTTTGTGTGTTAGATGAAATAGAAGCAGCGTTGGATGAATCAAATGTGTTACGATTTGTAAACTTTTTAAAAACTTTATCTGATAAAACTCAATTTATTGTAATAACTCATAGAAAAGGAACAATGGAAAATGCAAATACTCTTTATGGAATAACTCAGCAAGAGAGAGGGGTGTCCACGGTTTTGTCTGTAAGGCTTAGTGATGTTGATAAATATGTTAAGGAAGGAAAATAGAAAATGGCTTTATTAGATGGTATAAAAAAATTGTTTGGAAAAAAGAGTAAGGAAGTTATTAAGAGGGAGGAAATGTCTGTAGACCTGCCTAAAGTATCGTCTGAAAATATAGAAAAAGATATAAACAAAATGGTGGATTCTGAATTAATGTGGGAAATGCCAACGGATGATCCTGAAGTATTGGCAAGGCAAATCCAAGCTATAAAAGATGCAGCAATAGCAGAATCTGAAGAAAGGGCTGCTGCCGAAAAAGCTGCTGCCGAAAAAGCTGCCGCCGAAAAAGCTGCCGCCGAAAAAGCTGCCGTAGAGAAAGCTGCCGCCGAAAAAGCAGCCGTAGAGAAAGCTGCCGCCGAGAAAGCTGCCGCAGAGAAAGCTGCCTCAGAAAAAGCTGCCTCAGAAAAAGCTGCCGTAGAGAAAGCTGCCTCAGAAAAAGCTGCCTCAGAAAAAGCTGCCTCAGAAAAAGCTGCCGCAGAAAAAGCTGCCGAGAGAAAGCTGCCGTAGAGAAAGCTGCCTCAGAAAAAGCTGCCGTAGAGAAAGCTGCCTCAGAAAAAGCTGCCTCAGAAAAAGCTGCCGTAGAGAAAGCTGCCGTAGAGAAAGCTGCCGTAGAGAAAGCTGCTGTAGAGAAAGCTGCCGTAGAGAAAGCAGCCGTAGAGAAAGCTGCCTCAGAAAAAGCTGCCGCAGAAAAAGCTGCCGCAGAAAAAGCTGCCGCAGAAAAAGCTGCCGAGAAAAAGCTGCCGAGAAAAGCTGCCGCAGAAAAAGCTGCCGCAGAAAAAGCTGCCGCAGAAAAAGCTGCCGCAGAGAAAGCTGCCGCCGAAAAAGCAGCCGCTGAGAAAGCTGCCGCCGAGAAAGCAGCCGCAGAGAAAGCTGCCGCAGAGAAAGCTGCCGCAGAAAAGCAGCCGTAGAGAAAGCTGCCGCCGAAAAAGCTGCCGAAAAAGCTGCCGTAGAGAAAGCTGCCGCCGAGAAAGCTGCCTAGAGAAAGCTGCCGCAGAAAAAGCTGCCGAAAAGCTGCCGCAGAAAAAGCTGCCGCAGAAAGCTGCCGCCGAAAAAGCTATCGCAGAAGATGCAGAATGGGAAGATGCAGAAGATGCGGAATGGGACGATGCGGATTGGGAAGATGCGGACTGGATGGATGGAGCAGAGGCAAAGGAAGTAGTTGTTGAATCTAAAAAAGAACGAGCGAAATCTAAATGGGCAAGTCTGTTTAAGATAGATATGGCGCAGAAGTCGACGCTTCCAGCGATAGATGAAGCGATAGAAGAATTAGAAGAATTAGAAGAATTAGAAGAATTAGAGGATGTTGAAGGTTTGGTAGATGTTGAAGATTTGGTAGATGTTGAGGATTTGGTGGATGAAGAACCTGTTGTTTATTTTGAGGGAGAGCTAGTTGAAGCGGGGCATGACATTTCAAAAGAAGTGCCAGAAGTGAATCTAGTGAGTAAATTTAAAAAATTGTGGCAGGGCTTAACAAAAACTCGTGAAAATATTTGGGACGGGGTAGAAAGCGTTTTAAAAAGTTTCAAAAAAATTGATGAGGAACTATATGAAGAGTTAGAAGAAGTACTAGTTATGTCTGACTTTGGAGCTGAAACTACCGATGCGATTTTGGATCAGTTGCGAGATGTGGTGAAGAGTACCAAAATTACGGAGCCGGCAGAATTGAAAGAAGCGCTTAAAGATATTATTACAGATATTTTAATTTCTACAGACTTAACAAATCCGCTAGTAGTTGATGATAGGCCAAATGTGATTTTGGTAGTGGGAGTGAATGGAGCAGGAAAAACAACGAGCATAGCCAAACTGTCGCATAAGTTGAAGCAAGAAGGAAAAAGCGTACTGTTAGCAGCAGCTGACACGTTTAGAGCAGCCGCAATAGATCAGCTAGAAATATGGGCAGATAGAGCAGGTGTGGATGTCATAAAAAATAAAGAGGGAACAGATCCGGCGTCTGTAGTCTATGATGCAATTTCTGCGGCAAAGGCAAGAAAATCAGATGTTTTAATTTGTGATACTGCGGGTAGATTACAAAATAAAGTCAATCTTATGAAAGAATTAGAAAAAATTGGGCGAATTATTGAAAAAGAGTATTCAAATGCACATAAACAGGTTATACTAGTTTTAGATGCAACCACTGGGCAAAACGCAATATCACAAGTTAAACTTTTTAATGAAGTTGTAAAAATTGATGGAATAATTTTAACAAAACTTGATGGTACAGCCAAAGGGGGAGCGATAGTTGGAATTTGCCAGAGTTTTAACGTTCCTGTAAAATTTATAGGCGTTGGAGAAAAAATGGACGACTTGCAAGAATTTGTCCCAGAAGCTTTTGCAAGAGCATTATTTAGTGAAGATTAAGGCGATAATTCCCTCTAATTTATGGGGGAATTATTAAAGACTATAAGAAGAAAAAGAGGAGTAATTGCAGAAATGGAGAAAAAATTTTTTACTATTAAAGAAGCCTCTATGGCCTTAGGAATGGAACCCTATGTGCTAAGATATTACGAAAAAGAACTTAATCTTAACATTTTTAGAAATTCACAAAAACATAGGATATTCACTCAAGACAATTTAAATGTTATAGAAGAAATCAAAAAATTGAGAAATGCTGGAATAGAGCTGCGTGCTATCAAGATAAAAATTGGGGAAGGAGTTTGCAATAGTGTGAGTGATTTGGAAGAATTGGGAGTACTGGATATGGGCAAGGGGGTGGCTGTTGTTGAGAGTCAAAGAGTATCCTCGATACAAAACGATAGTATTGATGAGTTAGAAAATAAAAAGCATGCGTTTTTGCAACTTATACAGCAGACGATAGAAAGCTCTTTAATAACTAGTCAGCAAATAGCAAAGGCTAGGATTAAGGATGAAATTATGGCTGAATTAAGTGAGGAACTTCAGGAGGATATTCAAAAAAACGTCATTACATACGTTGACGCTCAGATGCAAGAAATTAAACAGGAGCAAAGCGTGAAAAATGATAAGGATGAAAACTATTATAAAAGAGTAGATGAAACTATTAGAGAAATGCAAAACTTAAAGCGTGAAGTGGCAAATTTGAGTGCTAAACAAGAGAACAAGAAAAAATCAATTTGGGAGAATTTATTTGGACGCAAAAACAATTCACAAAACTCAATGCGTATGTAAAGAGCTTACATAAAGAGAAGCCGAATATAAAACTTCGACTTCTTTTTTATACAGGCTTTTTAATTTGTAAATATATATTATAAACATCTAGTTGCTGTTTAAATAAAGGTAGCAGTTGCTGATCTAGTTCTTGACTAATAGTGATAACTTCTTCTGATAAAAGATCAAAGTTTTCGTTTTCGATAGAATTACATAAAGTTTTTTTTAGATGGGTAATAGGATTTATCTCTGTCATAATGTTCGCCTCAATGTCAATTTTAATGTATACTAGTATAGTATGACTTGATACTATACTTTGTTACAGATTTTTGAAATATTTGTAATAACCTTGGATAAGTAAAGTTAAAGCGTAGTCTACAATAAAGCCCAAAACAATAAATCCAACCAATATTACAGGTATAGTTAAAAATCCCAAAGATGAATCAGGTATATTAACCAAAGAGGTTGAATAGATCTCTGTTGGAAAGGCGACGCCGATTCCCAAAATAGGCTCAGATAAATATGGAAGCATAAATGGGCTGGCAATTAAAACCAAGACGATTCCCATAATCGTAAACGTAACTAATTTTAAAATACTTTCTAGTATTAGATTTTCTTTTTCCTCTATGAAAGCTTTGATTATTCCATATGAACCAACTATAAAATATATAAGGCCAAACTTCTTGTTTTTTGTTGGTGGTGTATTGGTTACAGTTGCTGTATTTTGTGATAAATTCTAAGTAGTAAATATGACCACCTATTTATGTGTTTTGGCTTTCTTGTTTTTGCACGCTTGACAGCTATTACATTTTTTTGAAATCATAGTGTATTTGTCCATCATACCATAAATGATAATATTTTCAAGTAGGGCACGATTTTTCACGATTTTTCTTGGGAGCGAGTTTGTTTAGAAGTTCTTTGCAGCTGGCGCCGAGACTAAATATACTAAATTCGAGTTTGTCTTTTGCGGTCATGAATAGTTCGTCTGTTGATTGTCCTTCTTGATAATAAAGAACATAGAGTGGGTTAAAGCTGTTATTTTCAATATCTTTCTGCAAATCATCTAGGGCATCCATAAGGTATATCCACTTGCCAAGAGCGTAGCCAAATCGATAAAGATCGCCTTTGTTTGCTGTAGTGTAAGGATATTTTCGGATTATGGTTCCAACCAATGTTGCAAAGGGATCTGCTATTTCGTCTAAGGAACTAAAATTTTTGGACCGCTCTAGTTCTTGCAATTTATTAAGATTGGATTTTATGATAGGATGCAGAAAGCGAAATTCTGAGGGCACCTTTTGTAAAAATGGTCTAAGTTGAGGTAACAAAAGCTTGCTCCTCAACGAATGTTCATCTAAATAGTCGTCTTTTAATTTGTAGTAGCTTAGCAATACGTTTACTGATGCCGCATATTTTAATGGCTTAGATTGTTGTACAACGGGGCGCTTGCGTGGGCTAATAATACAAGGTTGTTTTTTGAGCTTAACGCGCTGAGGATCTGTGGCATCTAGTAGGATGGCCATTGTAGTAATATCGTAGCTGAGGGTAAGACGCGGTATATTGCTAAAATCTTTTTTGATATGTTGGCATAGGCCGCAGTAATAGCTTTTAAATAGGTCTAGCTGACGTACTTTTAATTCTTCTTTTAGTGGGGTAACATAACCAAACATTATTTCTCCAATCTTAAATACAGCTTATTAAATCGCCACCGCAACATTCACAGCAACTGTCTAGGCAAATTAGGTCGCAGCAGTTAAGCTGACAGCACTCACAGTCTCCGCAAGGACAGCAACCATTGTTTTGTCGATATCGAGGTGTTCTATGGTAATCGCGGCTATAACTGCTAAATCTACTCATCAGTTTGGTGTGAAAATTGTTATATATATTGTTGGTGCCGTCTAATGAAATGGCTTTGTTGATGTTTTCTAAAGCAGATTCGAAAAATGCTTTTTTGTAGGCAATTACACTAGATAAGTAGTACCAAACTGCATTTCTATTTTCAATGCCATTTAACATTGCTGTGGCTTGATTATATTTTTTGACTTTAATCAAGTCTTGTACTTGTGCATACATAGAATCATCTCCTTTAAATAAAGAAAATAAGCAGAATCACGTTAAAGTGAATCCGCTTTAAAGTTTTACATAAGTGGTTCTAAAATTTTGAGTACATCATCTTTAATTGCTTGTAATTTATTATTGGCATCTTCTAGGCTTTGACCTTTAACTCCAATGTAGAATTTAATCTTAGGTTCTGTACCAGAAGGTCTAACACAAATCCAAGCGTTGTTTGATAGTTCAAAATAAATAACATCGGACACAGGTAGCTCAATTTTAGAAGTTGTGCCATCTTTGGTTACTCTTTGCTGTGTTTTGTAGTCACGTTTAGCAAGGATTTGGTATCCGCCTATAGTATCAATCTGTTGATTTCTAAGGGTTTCCATAATATTCTTAATTTTGCCAATTCCTTCGATGCCTTTAAGAGTAAATGATTGAACATCCTCTCTATAATAACCAAATTTTTGATATAACGCAACAAGCGCTTCGTATAAGGTCATACCATTTAATTTGTAGTACGCAGCCATTTCACAAGCGAGTAGACTGGTAACAACAGCATCTTTGTCTCTAGCATAGGTTCCGGCAAGCGCGCCATAGCTTTCTTCAAAACCAAATACATACGAATGTTGGTTGGTTGTTTCAAAGTTTTTAATTTGTTCACCAATAAATTTAAAGCCAGTAAGAACTTCTATTACGTCTGAACCATAAAACTCGCAAATAGGTCTAATCATTTCTGTTGTGACAATAGTTTTGATGACAACGCCATTTGTAGGAAGACTTCCGTTTTCTTTTCTGCCACGTAAAATATAGTCAGTCAACATAGTACCTATCATATTACCGGTTAGAACAATATATTCACCTTTTTCATCACGAATTAAAACACCAACACGATCAGCATCGGGATCGGTTCCTATTATGATATCGGCTTGTTCTTTTTTTGCAAGCTCTATTGCTAGTTTAAATGCATTGGGATCTTCTGGATTTGGACTTTTTACAGTCGGGAAATTTCCATCTGGCTTCTCTTGTTCTGCAACAACATAAACATTTTTGAAGCCTACTTCTTTTAGTGCGCGTCTAACAGGCAAATTTCCAGTTCCATGTAATGGAGTATACACTATTTTGAATTCGTCTGCAACTTTATTGATTACATCTTGATTGATAACTTGTGATTTTACTTGTTCGATATATAATTTATCTATATTTTCACCGATGATTTCTAGTAATCCATCAGCTTTCGCTTCTGTTTCGGTGGTGGTTTTTATAGTACTGAAGTCTGTTATGCTATTAACTTCGTCGATGATCATTTTATCAAATGGCGCTATGACTTGAGCTCCGTCATTGCCATAAACTTTATATCCGTTATATTCAGGTGGATTGTGGCTTGCGGTAATAACAACTCCGGCATCAGCTTTTAGTGTGCGTAAAGCAAAACTGAGTTGCGGAACGGCTCTTAAACTTTCGAATAGATATGCTTTTATGCCGTTGGCAGCTAATACTAAGGCGGTATCCATAGCAAAAGTGTCGGATTTGTTTCGAGAATCATACGCAATTACAACTTTAGGATTTTGAAGTCCTTGCCCTTTAAGAAAATTTGCCAGTCCTTGAGTTGCTTTTTGAACGATATACTTGTTCATTCTGTTTGTTCCAGCTCCGATAACGCCTCTAAGTCCTGCGGTACCAAATTCAAGTTCTGTGTAAAATCGGTCTTCGATTTCTTTTTCGTCGTTTTCAATACTCTTAAGTTCGGCTTTTGTTGCGTCGTCAAAACACTCGTCGGTGAGCCATTTTTGGTAAAGATCTTTGTAATTCATTTTTAATGTCCTCTCTTATTTTGTTTATTTTGGTGCAAGTACATACAAATAGTCTGTTTGAATGTCTTCCTCTTCTACTATAATCGAAGTTGAATAATTTTCATAGCCCTCTAGCGAAAATTCTACTTTGTATATGCCTGTGTCTAGATTTTTTGATACAGGTGTTACGCCGATATAGACTCCGTTTAAATATACAGAAGCATTTGGTGGATTCGTATTAAGATTAATAATATGGTTATATTCTGGTTCGACGGATTCTGTAAGCTCGAAATCTGGCTCGATAGATATTTGAGGTTCTATTGGAGCGGGAGTACTTGGCTGCAGTAATGGTTCAATTACAATTTGTGGCCCCGAGGTATCCAATGCGGCTGAGACGGCATCAGGAACAGGTATAGGTGCGACGTCTAAAAGTAACTCAGCGTCTAAGTTTGACTCTACAATTGGTTCAGGCGTAGGTTCTATAATTGGCTCAGGCGCTGGCGGCAGTGGTGGCGGTGGTGGCGGTACTGCAGAAAGAATAAATTGGAAAGCCATATCATCTTGAACTTTAAATTCATGGCTATAGTCATAAAAACCTGCCGAAGTTATGTCTAGAGTATATGTTCCCCGGGGTAATTGAAAATTTCTAGTTTCACCGTAGCTTATATTATCTATACTCAGATTATAGGGTTGATTATTGTTTACTATCTTAATAGCGACGTCATAAGTGATCGGTTGAATATTGGCTGCATCTAGTATATAGGTTTGTCCATATTCTATTATGGCATCTTCTACAATAATAGGCAAGTAGTTTTCTAAATATAATGCAAGATTATATGTTCCGGCTTGTACTTTGACAGTATTATCTGGAAGTGTGTTTAATGGAATTTGCCTTTGCCTGTTGATTTCAAGGCGTCCATTTTCTGATGGTAGATTGGTGACTTGAATATATCCTAGCCCATTTATAATATTTAAGCTATAAATATCGTCTTCTAATCCCTTTATTAAAATCTCATCAAATTCAGTTAAATTAGATAAATCAGACAGAATTTCTTGGTTAGGGTTTTGAAAGATAGCCAATTCATCAATATGATACTTTTTAGTTCCGATACTAACAGTTTGAGATTTTGTATCGATTTGTGTGTTTGCTATATTATGATGCATAAAAGCCATTGGATGAATCTGTAAGGATACTATATCATGAGAGTTGATCTTATATGATACGTCTACTATTTCACCTAAAACAATTTGAGAGAGTGGAATTTGTTTGTTGTACTTGTCTGAAATTGATGAACTACCAACAATATTTAGCTCTATAGGCTCGTGGTTGTCTACATTTGTAATTATTAACTTATTGCCATCAATTTTGGTTACCACTCCATCGAATGTTAATTGGACTTCTTTTATAGCTGGTTCTGGGACTTCGGAAAGCTCTTCGACTAGTTGAGGTTCTATAGTAAATTGTGATATTTCAACTATTAGAAATACCATAACACCAACTAGACAAACTACAAGAGTGGAGATAATCCCAATGACTAAAAATCTGTTACTTTTCATCTGTAAGCCTCCTATGATTAAAGTATATTATGTCAGAGATTTTCTTTAATGTATTTAGAAGCTGCAAGTTGCTTCTCCTTATATACTAGCATGTTTTCCCATTTTACTAAAAACATACTATAATTATTTCTTCTTTTACATTGTAAATAGTTGTTACACATAGAAGCGAATTTTTCAGGAAAAATCAACAGAGCTTTAAGGACAGCGCGTTCATCGATTGAAAGTGGACGAATATTTTCATATTCAGTTAAAAGTATTTTGAGAAATTCAATATCCCAAGAATTTTTTTGCATAATTTTGGAAAGTATTGAGCTTAAATCTTGTATTTGCATATTTATGCCACATTTATCTATATTTAATAAATAGAGTTGACTGTTAGTTTTGCCAACAGAATGATACTTGTATTCGTTATGTGCTAAGGTTCTATTGGTGGTGGCATGTTTTATTAGAGATGTACAACTGTTTTCATTGATACACATAAGAGCCAAATTTTCAAGATCTAAATAATCTTTGTAGTCTTTTAAGAACATTGCTTCAAATTCAGTTTTTTGAGAAAGCGGTTGAATAGCTTTTTTTAGAGTGTTAGTTTCTTTGATTCTTTTGGTAAAATAAGAATAGACATCTTTCATATGTATTGGACTTGCATCATGTACAGAAGTTTTAAGATTCAATCCACATTTATGAAAGTTGGCCAAAAGTTTGATGATTGCTATAATATCTTCGGTGTTCTTAAACTCAATTTCTAAACTATTTTTATGACTTTGTAATATATAAGTTTGTCCCGTGATAGTTACGTAAGGGAGATTTTTTTTTGTGGGATAAATGATTTCAGTTTGTGTAAAACCATTTTTGTATAAGTGATTGATTGCTTCATACATAAAAATAATTTGTTCATGCTGTGTATTTACTTTTCTCAAAATATATTTACCCTTATTTGTATCCAATATAAAATTATTTCTGTTGTATTGTGATCTGTAGACTTCTAAGTCGTACTCGTTTAGTAAATCTTTTGGAATATTTCTCAAAGCCTAATCCCCCCTTTATTAATAAATTTTATTGTCTATTAATCTATATGAGTAATCACCTTAAAAAATATCATTTTTTTTGTATATTTTTGCATGGCGTTTTGGGAGGGTACATTTTAATTGTTTGCACTCTAATATTTTTTATGCATGAATTTCAATTTTATATTAATCACCAGGGTTAATTTGATAGCAAAATTGAATATGTTTTATTAGATTACTATTTGTTTTTTGAGCTGAGGTACCAAATATTTAAGAGTAAGGCCCAACAATATTACTTCAATAGGAAACATTAAAAGTTCTTCGGCAATTCGTGGAGTTGCTATTACAATAAATGATTTGCCTATGAGTAGTGAAAGCCAATAAGAATTTAAGCCGGCAGTTACGATAATTAGGGACAAAGCCTTGATGGCAATAACGCGATACCAGCTAAATGGTTTGCGATATAACAATGCCGCATATATAGAGCCGCCAACCATTGCGCTTAAGGTAAATCCTGGAAAAAATGGACCAGTTGGAAATAGCAATGCTGCCAATAAGTCTGAGATACCGCAAGCCAAAATTGTCCAAGCGGGTTTAAAATAGACCGCAATTATTCCGGTGACCACAGATGCAAAGCTGATTCGGATTAAATCGCCAATATGTATTGCAAGGTGACGTGATAAAACTACGTGTATTGCGATTAAAAGGCTAAGAATAGTGAGTTGTTTAGTTGTTAATTTCATTGTTGCCTCCTTAATGATTTTTGGGGGTATGAGTGTAAGAGAAGGATGTTGCAAATGGAATGGATTTTGTGATAGATTATTATATTATAAAAGTGAAGGGTGTATGCATTTATTTTTGGGCATAAAAAAATAGCGGAAAAGGGAGTCGAACCCCCGACACCATGGGTATGAACCATGTGCTCTAGCCAACTGAGCTATTCCGCCAAATTTAATACTCGTTTACTATACACCATTTAAAAAAGTTTGACAAGCCCCTTTTGCAAAAAAAAATTAAAAAAGTAGACACACAAGGAAGAATCAGGTGTCTACCCGTTTATTATTATATTTCGGTGATGACAACGGCACCTTTGGTATCTGCTCGTAAAATTTCTACTGTAGAATTTATTTGTGCATCGGTAAAGCCTTGTCGCATAGCTGCAGCAATACAGTCTAAGTTGTGGGTTGCAAATGCTATTAATGTGGGGCCTGCACCAGAAATCATCGAGCAGATGGCTCCTGCTGCCATGGCATTGCCGGTTACTGCATCAAATCCAGGAATTAGATCCTTTCTTGCAGGAGTGAAAATTAAATCTTGCGTTGCTATTTCGAGTTGGCGAATATCTCCGCTTGCGAGTGCTCCAACTAAAAAGCAAGCCCGTTGAAGTTGTGTGACAAGAGTTGTGCGAGAAAATTCTTTGGGTATAACGCTTCGGGCCAATTTAGTGGGAAGCTCATAGTCTGGAATGGCAGTAATAAATCTGAGGTCGCGGTTGGGAACTATTTTGTGATAGTGGGTAACATCATGATCCATCATAGAAATTGTAAATCCACCTACCGCACAAGGGACAACATTATCTGGATGACCTTCGATAAGTGATGCTTCTGAAATAAGCTCGGCTTCGGTAAACAGATCATTGAGATACGCATTTGCGGCATAGACACCCGCGACTATTGCAGATGCAGAGCTTCCGAGCCCACGCGAACCAGGAATATCGGTAACCATGGTGATTTTTACCAATGGAAATCCTCGACCAGCTTTAGCAAAAATACGCTTTGCTCCAGTATAAAATAAATTTTCATCAAGTAAAATATCTCGATTAAATCCTTGCTTAAAGATTATTTCAAATCTATCATTATCTTCCATTACAACGGTTAAATATTTTGATAGCCCAACTCCCAAACAATCGATTCCGCTTCCAATATTTGCGGTGGATGCAGGAACTTTAACTGTAACTTTCATAGCAGATCACTCCTTTTATTTTGTATTAAGTATATGATAATAATTTTATTTTAGCAAGAATAAATGATTTAATACGATTAAAAATCAACTTTGTTGGTTATTATAAATCTTGACTAGTTATTACGTCAAATATTCTTAAGGAGGTATGTTAATGCGCACAGCAACAAAATGTATTCAGTCTGGATATAAACCTAAAAATGGTGAACCGAGGGTGGCTCC